>WRCZ01000142.1 GCA_009783685.1 Actinomycetes bacterium | reverse complement strand
GTCGTAGAGGGAGGGCTCCGTCGTGTGCTCCGCCTGCCGCGTGAGCCGGGCGACGATGCCGCCGGCCAGGTCCTGTTCCCGCGCGGTCAGCTCCCGGTACTGCGCGATCTCGGCCAGCGCGGGAGCCAGTCCGGCGATCCCCGAGTAGAGCGAGTCGCGGTGCTCCTTGGTCATCTCGCCGGAGGGCACCCCCTCCCCCGCCCCGGGCGTGCCCTCCGGCGGCACCGTCTCCGGCAGCCACGGCCCCTCGTCCTCGCGCACCTGGTCCAGCACCCACGACCAGGCGCGCTCCCCCACGTCCCGATATCCCGCGCCCCTCAGCATCCGGCCACGCTAGCCCGTCGGGCACCCGGCCACTACGGCGCCCGGCGCCGGCCTCACCGCTGGAGCCGGCTCAGCCCGACCGCCACCGCGACGATGGCGCCGAAGATCCACCAGGCGCGCGGATTGCCGAAGTTGAGCGTCCAGCCGAGGCCGAACCGGCGGCCGACCATGATCGCCGGGTCGTCGCGGTTGACGTAGATGACGCCGGCCTTCCAGTAGCGGTCGTCGTCGCGGCCGCCGGCCCCTCGCGCGCCGGCAGCTGCGCCGTCGGGCGCGGGCAGCCGGTGGCCGCCCTGGCCCATCCGCAGCAGCACCACGACCAGCCCCACCGTGCCGGCCGCGACCGGGACCAGGGGCAGGGCGGCCGCGGCACCCGAGGGGCGGTAGACCTGCCAGATCTGCAGGGCGCCGAGCAGCAGCCCGGCGTCGGCCAGGGCGGCCAGCAGCAGCACCGCGCGGGCGGTCACCCCGAGGAAGCGCCGGTAGCGAGCGGTCGAGGCGGGGTCGGTGGCGTCGGTGTCCGGGCGCGAGCGGTAGGTGAGCACCAGCAGCCCGACGACCACCGCGGTCACGAAGACCTGGGCGGGGACGATCGAGAAGGCGCTCCACACCGATCGGTCGGCCCAGCGGTCGGCGGTGCCCGAGAGGGTGAAGTGCACGGGCAGCCGGCCGGGCAGGTCGGGGTACCGGACGATCCCGGCGATGACGGTGGCGACGACGACGGCGAGGGCCGGCACCGCCCACAGCACGGGGAAGCGCTCGGGCTCGGTGCGCCAGGAGGTGTCGGCGGTGACGGTCTGCCGGACGCCCTCGAACCAGCCCTCCGCCGTCTTGACCGCGGTGATCCGCTCCCGGGCGAGGAGGAAGCAGCCGAACCCGGCGGCCACCTCCAGCAGCACCAGCGGGGCGACCAGCCAGGCCGAGCCGGAGGTGGACAGCACGGCCGCGACGGTGCAGCAGACCGCCAGCACGCCGGTGCGCAGGATGTAGGCGCGCCGCTCGCGGCCGATCACCGCGGCGCCGGTGCGCCCGGGCGGCACCCGCACGCCGAACTGCACGGTGGGCCGGGTGACGAGCGGCGACAGGCAGATCGCCGCCCCGACGAGCAGTACGGGGAAGGCCGCTATCAGGCTCTGCGCGGTCATGAGTGGTGCCCTCCGTCCTCGGCACCGGGCTCCCCGGGGCCGGACTTCTTCACGCCGGACTCTCCTGCGCCGGGCTCCCCGGCTCCGGCGAACGCGGCGACGGTGCTCCGGCAGTGCGCGACGATCTCCTCGGCGCTCACGCCCTGCGCGACCGCCTCGGCCAGCAGCGTCCGCAGCCGCGCCGCCCACGCGTCGACATAGCCGGGCTCGGGCGCGCCGCTGGCGGCGTCCCGCTGGACCACCGCACCGGACTTGCGGTTGATCCGCACCAGCCCTTCCTGGCGCAGGATGTCGTAACTCTTGTTCACCGTGTGGAAGTTGATCCCCAGGTCGGTGGCCAGCTGGCGGGTGGACGGCAGCGCGGATCCGGCCGTCTGCTCCCCGTCCGCGATCGCCTCCACCAGCCGGTCCCTGATCTGCTGGTAGATCGGCACCGGCCCGTCCGGCTCGATGGTGAGCAGCATGGGCACCCCCTCGCATCTGTTATAGCTGTTGTAGAGCAGACCAACGCACCCGGTCAAGCGCGGGGGCAGGGCGCTGTCGATGCGCGGGCGGCGTCGGGATATCTTGATGTCAAGCAATGTTGGAGACTGGAGCGGAGTAACCCGGTGGCTGACTCGACCATCATCTATACGCACACCGACGAGGCCCCGGCCCTGGCGACGTACTCGTTCTTGCCTGTGGTCGAGGCGTACGCCGCGACGGCCGGGGTCACCGTCGAGACCCGTGACATCTCGCTGGCGGGGCGCATCATCGCGGTCTTCCCTGAGTACCTCCAGGAGGGCCAGCGCATCGACGACGCGCTCGCCGAGCTGGGCGAGCTGGCGAAGACGCCCGAGGCGAACATCATCAAGCTGCCGAACGTCTCGGCCTCGATCCCGCAGCTCAAGGCCGCGGTCGCCGAGCTGCAGCAGCAGGGCTTCGCGCTGCCGGAGTACCCGGACGACCCGAAGACCGACGAGGAGCGCGAGGTCCGCGCCCGCTACGACCGGATCAAGGGCAGCGCGGTGAACCCGGTGCTGCGCGAGGGCAACTCCGACCGCCGTGCCGCCGCCGCGGTCAAGAACTACGCCAAGGCCCACCCGCACCGCATGGGTGCCTGGAGCGCCGACTCCAGGACCAACGTCGCCACCATGGGCGTGGACGACTTCCGCACCACCGAGAAGTCCGCGGTCGTCCCGGGCGCCGGCTCGCTGCGCATCGAGCTGGCCGGCGACGACGGCAGCACCACCGTGCTGCGCGAGTCGGTGCCGGTGCTCGACGGCGAGGTCGTCGACGCGTCCGTGATGCGGGTCGCGGCGCTGCGCGAGTTCCTGACCGCGCAGGTCGCCAAGGCCAAGGCCGAGGGCGTGCTGTTCTCGGTGCACCTGAAGGCCACCATGATGAAGGTCTCCGACCCGATCATCTTCGGCCACGTGGTCCGCGCGTTCTTCCCGAAGACCTTCGCCGAGTACGGCGCGGTGCTGGCCGCCGCCGGCCTGACCCCGAACGACGGCCTGGGCGGCATCCTCAAGGGCGTCGAGGCGCTCCCCGAGGGCCCGGCGATCAAGGCGTCCATCGAGGCCGAGCTGGCCGAGGGCCCGGCGCTGGCCATGGTCGACTCCGACCGCGGCATCACCAACCTGCACGTGCCCAGCGACGTCATCGTCGACGCGTCCATGCCGGCCATGATCCGCACCTCCGGCCACATGTGGGGCCCCGACGGCAACGAGGCGGACACCCTCGCGGTCCTGCCGGACAGCAGCTACTCGGGCGTCTACCAGGCCGTCATCGAGGACTGCCGCGCCCACGGCGCCTACGACCCGGCGACGATGGGCTCGGTGCCCAACGTCGGCCTGATGGCGCAGAAGGCCGAGGAGTACGGCAGCCACGACAAGACCTTCGAGATCCCGGTCACCGGCACCGTGCGGGTGGTGGACGAGGCCGGCAACGCGGTGCTGGAGCAGGTCGTCAGCGCCGGCGACATCTTCCGGATGTGCCAGACCAAGGACCTGCCGATCCAGGACTGGGTCAAGCTGGCCGTCACCCGCGCCCGCGCCACCGGCGACCCGGCCGTGTTCTGGCTGGACGAGGACCGCGCGCACGACGCGCAGCTGATCGCCAAGATCCGCCAGTACCTGCCGGAGCACGACACCGAGGGCCTGCGGATCGAGATCATGTCGCCGGTCGAGGCGACCCGGTTCTCGCTGGAGCGCATCCGCCGCGGCGAGAACACCATCTCGGTCACCGGCAACGTGCTGCGCGACTACCTGACCGACCTGTTCCCGATCCTGGAGCTGGGCACCAGCGCCAAGATGCTCTCGATCGTGCCGCTGATGAACGGCGGCGGCCTGTTCGAGACGGGCGCCGGCGGCTCCGCCCCGAAGCACGTGCAGCAGCTGGTCAAGGAGAACTACCTGCGCTGGGACAGCCTGGGCGAGTTCCTGGCGCTCGCGGTCAGCTTCGAGCACCTCGCGCAGCGCACCGGCAACGCCCGCGCCCAGGTCCTGGCCGACACCCTGGACCGCGCGACCGGCACCTTCCTCAACGAGGACAAGTCGCCGAGCCGCCGCCTGGGCGGCATCGACAACCGCGGCAGCCACTTCTACCTGGCGATGTACTGGGCCCAGGAGCTGGCGAAGCAGACCGTCGACGCGCAGCTCGCCGAGGCGTTCGCGCCGCTGGCCAAGACGCTGACCGAGGCCGAGCAGACCATCGTCGACGAGCTGATCGCCGTGCAGGGCTCGCCGGCCGACATCGGCGGCTACTACCAGCCGGACCCGGCGAAGGCGGCCGCCGTGATGCGCCCGTCGGCGACGTTCAACGCCGCGCTCGCCACGCTCGCCTGATCCCGGCGGTGCGGCCCGCGCCGCACCGCCCCCGCACCCGCCCCGGCCGGCAGCACGTGCCCGGCCGGGGCGGACGCGCGTGCGGGGGCCGTCGCCGGAGGCCGGGCGCCCGGCCGGGCGCACCCGCGGCAGGCCGTAGGGTGAGGGGGCGATGGGTCGATTCAGCACGCCGTGGGGCGCACCAGAGATGAGCCGCTTCCCGGCGGATCCGCGAGAGCAGCTGCAGGCATGGGACGCGGCGGACGCGTATCTGCTGTCCCACCTCGCGGAGCAGGGCACCGACCTGTCGGGCGAGGTCGTCGCACTGGGGGACCGGTGGGGCGCGCTGGTCACCGCCCTCGCCGACCACGACCCGACGCAGGTGTCCGACTCCTACCTCGGCCGGCAGGCCACCCTGGCGAACCTGCGGCGCAACGCGCCCGACGCCCGGGTGCGGCTGCTGACCACGCGCGACGCCCCGCCGGAGCGGGTGGACGTGCTGCTGGTGCGGGTGCCCAAGAGCCTGGCGCTGCTGGAGGACCAGCTGCACCGGCTCGCGCCCGCCGTCCACGCGGGCACCGTCGTCGTCGGCGCGGGCATGGTCAGCGAGATCCACACCTCGACGCTGCGCCTGTTCGAGCGGATCATCGGGCCGACCCGCACCTCGCTCGCGGTCCGCAAGGCCCGGCTGATCCTCTGCACCCCCGACCCGGACCTCACCCCCGGCCCCAGCCCCTGGCCCCTGCGGTACGCGCTGCCCGACGGCATCGGGCCGATGTCCGGCCGGACCGTCACCAACCACGCCGGGGTCTTCTGCGCCGACCGGCTCGACATCGGCACCCGCCTGCTCCTCCAGCACCTGCCGGACCGCAACGGCCAGGACCGGGTGGTCGACCTCGGGTGCGGCAACGGCGTCGTGGGCACCGCGGCGGCCGTCGCCAACCCGGCGTCCGAGGTGCTGTTCGTCGACGAGTCGCACCAGGCCGTCGCCTCCGCCGAGGCGACCTTCCGCGACAACGCGGACCCGGGCACCAAGGCCGAGTTCCTTGTCGGTGACGCGCTCGCCGCGGTCCCGCCCGGCACCGCCGACCTGGTGCTGAACAACCCGCCGTTCCACTCCCACCGGGCCACCAGCGACAGCACGGCCCGGCGGATGTTCGGCGGTGCGCGTGCCGCGCTGCGGCCCGGCGGCGAGCTGTGGGTCGTGGGCAACCGGCACCTCGGCTACCACGTGCGGCTGCGCCGGCTCTTCGGCAACTGCGACGTGGTCGCCTCCGACCCGAAGTTCGTGGTGCTGCGCGCCGTCAGACGCTGAGGCCCACCGCCGACCGCGGATCCGGTCGGCGAGGGATGCCGGCCCTCTGGCGCGGCGCGTACTTCGTGAAGGCGCGTGCGGAGGGGGAGACCGGCAGCGTCCCCTGGCCCCGCGAGGCCGGCCCGTTCACCACGCGGACCGCCGAGTTCGAGCACGGCCGGCCCGAAGAGGAGATGGTCCGGTTCGTCCAGTGCCTCGTGCTGGGCGAGTTCAGCGACGCCACCGATGTGGACGAGGACGGCCGGGCCGTCGGATGCCGCGTGTGGACACCGGACGGTTCGCTGGCCCACGTGGAGGGTGGCGAGGTCAGGCAGGCCGGTCCGAGAAGGCTCTGGGACGCCCTGGACCACGCCCGCTCCTGGTTCGCCTCCCAGGGGCACCCGTCGCGCGACCGGTTCGGCGCCACCATCACCCCTGACCGGCAGGTCTACTGGCTCGACGAGCCGGGCAACGTCGTTCCGCCGCTCATCACGGCGAGCTGAATCGGCCCGTCGCCCCCTCACCCCACGGCCTGCGTGCAGGCCGGCTCCCGCGGGCCGCGGGGCGAGGGGGGCGACGGCGTCAGGGAGTGCGCACCCGCGTCGGGTAGTGGTCGGCGACGACCTGGGTCATCGCGCCGAGCGGGTCGAGGCCGACCTCCTTGGCCGAGTACCACACGTTGCCGCGCACCTGCGGGTAGTCCGCGTCGAAGTCCATGTGCCGGGACAGCTCGGCCGGGTCCTGCCAGGCGGCCGGCTGGCCGGCGGCGCCGACCTTGTAGACGGCCTCGCCGATGTAGAGCTGCACCCGGGTGCCGGTCACCACGTCGGACCACCAGGGCACCAGCACGCCGTAGTCGGCCGCGGCGAACCCGATGTTCCAGTAGACCTGCGGGCAGATGTAGTCGAGCCAGCCCTTCTTGACCCAGCCGCGGGTGTCGGCGTGCAGGTCGTCGTAGGTCTGCACGCCGGCGGTGGTGGCGGAACCCAGCGGGTCGGTGGCCGCGTTGCGCCACACGCCGAACGGGCTGATGCCGAACCGGGTGGTCGGCCGGATGGCCTTGATGCCGGCGGCCGTCTCCTGGACCAGCAGGTCGCAGTTGTGGCGGCGCCAGGCGTCGCGGTCGGTGAAGCCGGCACCGTACTCCTCCCACGCCGCGTCGTCGTCGAAGGTCTGGCCGGCCACCGGGTACGGGTAGAAGTAGTCGTCCCAGTGCACCGCGTCGATCGGGTAGCGGCGGACCGCGTCGAGGATCGCCGCCTCCACGAACCGGCGCACCTCGGGGATGCCGGGGTTGTAGTAGAGCTTGCCGCCGTACGGCAGCACCCATTCGGGGTGCAGCCGGGCCGGATGGGTGGGCACCAGGGTGCTGGGGTCGGTCGTCATGGAGACCCGGTAGGGGTTGAACCAGGCGTGCAGTTCCAGGCCGCGGCGGTGCGCCTCGGTGACGGCGGTGCCCAGCGGGTCCCAGCCGGGGTCCTTGCCCTGGGTGCCCGTCAGGTACTGCGACCACGGCTCGAACGGTGAGGGCCAGAAGGCGTCCGCGGTCGGACGCACCTGGAACATCACGGCGTTCAGCTTGCGTTCGACCGCCAGGTCCAGCAGGTCCAGCAGTTCCTGCCGCTGCTGCTCGGGGCTCAGCCCGGGCGCGGACGGCCAGTTGGTGTTGACGACGGTGGCGATCCACATGCCGCGCATCTGCCGGTGGGGGCGCGGCCGGCCCGGCGGCGGGCCGGCGGGGGCCGCGGCGGGCTTCCCGTCGGCCGCGGCCGCGGAGCCGGCGGGCAGCGCGGTCGCGGCGAGCGTGCCCGCCGCCGCGGCGGTGAAGGAGCGTCGCGAGAGTTGGTCCATGGGTGGCCTCCTGATCTTCCGTCACGACCCGCCGATGATGGGCCCATTCGGCCATGGCGGCAACCACCGATTGGTCTACTCCAGTTGCGGGTCGGGGGTGACGCACGGGGTTCTCCGGCAACGGGTTCCCGCGCTCTTCTCGGCAGCAGCCGGGACCGCTAACATCGGACCATTCATGGGAGCGCTCCCACACTGCGGGGGCGTTCGCCGTGCCCGAGCACCCCGTCCACACCCCCCACCTCGAGGACATCCCATGCTCCGCAGACCCCTTGCCGCGCTCGTCGCGGCGCTCTCCCTGATCGGCGGCGCGGTCGCCGCGGCGTCGGCCACCGCCGCCGCCTCGGCGGCACCGCGGGCCGCCGTCCCGGCCGCGGCCGAGTCGTACAGCTGGAAGAACGTGCAGATCGGCGGGGGCGGCTTCGTCCCCGGCATCGAGTTCAACCAGTCGGAGAAGAACCTCGCCTACGCCCGGACCGACATCGGCGGCGCCTACCGCTGGGACCAGTCGAGCGGGTCCTGGATCCCGCTGCTGGACTCGGTGGACTGGGACCACTGGGGCAGGACCGGCGTGGTGAGCCTGGCCACCGACGCGCTGGCGCCCGACAAGGTGTACGCGGCCGTCGGCACCTACACCAACAGCTGGGACCCCGGCACCGGCGCGGTGCTCCGCTCCTCCGACCGGGGTGCCACCTGGCAGGCCACCGACCTGCCGTTCAAGCTCGGCGGCAACATGCCGGGCCGCGGCATGGGCGAGCGCCTGGCGATCGACCCGAACAAGGACAGCGTCCTGTACCTGGGCACGCCCAGCGGCAACGGCCTGTGGCGCAGCACCGATTCGGGCGTGACCTGGTCCAAGGTGACCGCGTTCCCCAACCCGGGGAACTACGCCGACGACCCGTCGGACACCAGCGGCTACAACAGCGACAACCAGGGCGTCGTCTGGGTGACCTTCGACCCGACGACCGGCACCAAGGGCAGCACCACGCAGACGGTCTACGTGGGCGTCGCCGACAAGGACAACACCGTCTACCGGTCCACCGACGGCGGCACCACCTGGTCGCGGCTGGCCGGCCAGCCCACCGGCTACATCGCGCACAAGGGCGTGCTGGACGCGGCGGGCGGCTACCTCTACCTGGCCACCAGCGACACCGGCGGCCCGTACGACGGCGCCAAGGGCCAGGTCTGGCGGTACGCGACCAGGACCGGCACCTGGACGAACATCAGCCCGATGTCCGACTCCGACACCTACTTCGGCTACTCCGGCCTGACCGTCGACCGCCAGCACCCGGGCACGGTCATGGTCAGCGGCTACAGCTCCTGGTGGCCCGACACCCAGATCTTCCGGTCCACCGACAGCGGCGCGACCTGGACCCGGGCCTGGGACTACACCAGCTATCCCGACCGCGCCAACCGCTTCACGATGGACGTCTCCTCGGTGCCGTGGCTGACCTTCGGCGCCAACCCGTCGCCGCCCGAGCAGACCCCGAAGCTCGGCTGGATGACCGAGGCGCTGGAGATCGACCCGTTCGACTCCAACCGCATGTGGTACGGCACCGGAGCCACGATCTACGGCACCGGCGACCTCACCGACTGGGACACCTCCGGCGGGAAGATCACCATCAGGCCGAACGTCAAGGGCCTGGAGGAGACCGCGGTCAACGAGCTGGTCAGCCCGCCCTCGGGCGCCCCGCTGCTCAGCGCGCTCGGCGACATCGACGGGTTCCGGCACACCGACCTGACCAAGGTGCCGGCCATGATGTTCCAGCAGCCCAACTTCACCTCGTCCACCGGCCTGGACTACGCCGAGGGCAACCCGTCGGTCCTGGTGCGGTCCGGCAACGCGGACTCCGGCGCCCATGTGGCGTTCTCCACCGACGACGGCGCGAACTGGTTCGCCGGCACCGACCCGTCCGGCGTCACCGGCGGCGGCACCGTCGCGGCCGCGGCCGACGGCAGCCGCTTCCTGTGGAGCCCGGCCGGCACCGGTGTCAACTACTCGGTGGGCTTCGGCAGTTCGTGGTCGGCGTCGACCGGCGTGCCGTCGGGCGCGGTGATCGGCGCGGACCGGGTGAACGGCAAGAAGTTCTACGCCTTCTCCGGCGGCCGGTTCTACCTGTCCATCGACGGCGGCGCGAGCTTCACCGCGACCGCGGCCACCGGACTGCCGTCCTCGGGCACGGTGCACTTCAAGGCGCTGCCCGGGACCGAGGGCGACATCTGGCTGGCCGGCGGCACCAGCGGCGGCACCTACGGCCTGTGGCACTCCACCGACTCCGGCGCCTCCTTCACCAAGGTCACCGGAGTCCAGGAGGCCGACAACATAGGCTTCGGCAAGGCCGCCCCGGGCGCGAACTACCAGGCGCTGTACACCAGCGCGAAGATCGGCGGGGTCCGCGGCATCTACCGCTCCACCGACGCCGGCGCCAGCTGGGTGCGGATCAACGACGACGCCCACCAGTACGGCTGGACCGGCGGCGCCATCACCGGCGACCCGCGCGTGTACGGACGGGTGTACCTGGGCACCAACGGCCGCGGCATCGTCTACGGCGACACCTCGGACCCGTCCGGCGGCACCACACCTCCGACCACTCCCCCGACCACCCCGCCTACCACACCTCCGACGACTCCGCCCACCACTCCCCCGACGACCCCGCCGACCACCCCTCCGGCGTCGGGCGGCTGCCAGGTCGCCTACACGGTCACCAACCAGTGGCCCGGCGGCTTCCAGGCATCGGTGACGGTGGCGAACACCGGGACCTCGGCCGTCAGCGGCTGGAAGCTCGGCTGGTCCTTCCCGGGTGACGAGGCCATCACCTCGCTGTGGAGCGCGAACTTCACCCAGAGCGGGAAGGCGGTGTCGGTCACACCGCCGGACTGGGCCCCGTCACTGCCCGCGGGCGGGACCGCGACCTTCGGCTTCACCGGCACGTCCTCCGGAACCGCGGGCGTACCGGCGGCCTTCACCCTCGACGGCTCCGCCTGCAGTCCGGCCTGAGCGACGGTCCAGGCAGGCCAGGTGCGGTGCTCGCGGGCCCGGCGGCAGCCGGTCCCCGCGGGCATCGCCCTGTCCGGGCACCGGTAACGTCTGTCCGGTAGACGTAGTGGCCGAGCAGCGAGGGGCTGACGAGTGAGTGACATCCAGCGCGTCGGAGTGGTCGGCGCGGGCCAGATGGGATCGGGCATCGCCGAGGTGTGCGCCAGGGCCGGGCTCGACGTCCGGGTCGCCGAGACCACCGGCGAGGCGCTGGAACTGGGGCGCGCCCGCCTCACCACCTCGCTCGGCAAGGCCGCCGAGCGCGGCAAGATCACCGAGCAGGACCGCGACGCCGCGCTCGACCGGCTGAGCTTCACCACCGACCTCGGCGAGTTCGCCGACCGCGACCTGGTGATCGAGGCCGTGGTGGAGAACGAGCAGGTCAAGACGGACATCTTCCGGGTCCTCGACCAGGTGGTCACCCGCCGGGACGCGATCCTGGCCTCCAACACCTCCTCCATCCCGCTGGTCCGGCTGGCGGTCGCCACCTCGCGGCCCGACTTCGTGATCGGCGTGCACTTCTTCAACCCCGCGCCGGTGCAGCGCCTGGTCGAGGTCATCCCGGCGCTGACGACGTCCGGCGACACCGTCAAGCGCACCGAGCACCTGGTGGCCGAGGTGCTGGGCAAGCACGCGATCCGCGCCCAGGACCGGTCGGGCTTCGTGGTGAACGCCCTGCTCGTGCCGTATCTGCTGTCCGCGATCCGGATGTTCGAGTCGGGCATCGCGACCCGCGAGGACATCGACAACGGCATGGAGATGGGCTGCGCCCACCCGATGGGCCCGCTCAAGCTCTCCGACCTGATCGGCCTGGACACCGTCGCGGCGATCGCCGACTCGATGTACGCGGAGTACAAGGAGCCGCTGTACGCCGCGCCGCCCATCCTGCAGCGGATGGTCGACGCGGGCCGCCTCGGCCGCAAGTCCGGCGCCGGCTTCTACACCTACTGACGGGGAGGGCCATCGGCGGCCGGGCCGGGGCGCACACGTCCTAGCGGCCGCCGTGGTCCTCGTAGGCCTGCACGACCTCCTCGGTCGGGCCGTCCATCAGCAGCTCGCCCTTCTCGATCCACAGCACCCGGTCGCAGGTGTCGCGG
>WRCZ01000141.1 GCA_009783685.1 Actinomycetes bacterium | reverse complement strand
GTGCGCAGCCCGGTCCATAAGGTGGTGGAGGTCATCGTCAGCTCTTTCTCCTTCGGGAGGGATCACACGCTCTTCGGCTTCTTCCGCTTCTGCGCGCCGGTGCCGTCGCGGTCAGGGTGCCGTCGGTGCGGCGGACCTCCACCGCGCGTGGGTGGGCGGCCGGCGGCGGGTCAGCCGAGGTGGAACGCCTGGGCGGTGGTGCCGTTGCAGTCGTAGATCTGCAGGGCGTCGCCGCTCAGTTGGTGGTTGCCGCTGTCGTCGAGGCAGCGCCCGGACTGCGGGTTGAACAGCGTGCCGTCGGAGCGGCTCGTCCAGACCTGGGCGCCGGTGCCGTTGCAGTCCCACAACTGGACCGGCGTGCCGTTGGCGGTGGCGCCGCCCGCGACGTCCAGGCACCTGCCGAGGGTGTGCAGCGTGCGGTCGCCCGGCGCCGACCAGCGTTGCGCGTCACTGCCGTTGCAGCTCCACAGCTGGACGGGCGTGGCGGGGGCCGGATCGGCGTCGGCCACGTCCACGCACAGCCCGCCGGGGCCGCCGACAGGACCGGGCGGCAGCTTCCACAGCTGGGCGGCCGTGGAGTTGCAGTCGTAGAGCTGGAGTTGGACGGCGCCGGGGGTCGTGGTGCCGTCCGGCAGGTCGAGGCAGCGGCCCGACGCCGGGTTGAGCAGGGTGCCGTCGGTGCGGTGGGTCCAGCTCTGCCCGGAGGAGCCGGTGCACGTCGAGAGCGCGACGGGGGTGCCGTTGCCCGTGCCGCCGCCGGACGCGGTCACGCACTTGCCGAGCGTGCGCAGGGTGGTGTCGGACTGGAGCGCGAACTGCTGGGCGGCGGTGTGGTTGCAGGTGTACAACTGCATCGCGGTGCCGTCCGCGGTGGCGCCGTCGCGCACGTCCAGGCACCCGCCGCCGTCGCCGATCACCTCGCCGGTCGCCGGGTTGGCGGTGGCGCTGCCGTTGAGGGCCACGGTGTGCGCCGTGCCGAGCGGCAGCGCGGCCGTGGTCACGGTGACGGTGCGCCGGTTGGCGTTCCACGACCAGTCGGTCTCGGGCACCTGCACGCCGTCGACGGCGACGGCGGTCGGCGCGGCGGAGTTCGACAGTCGCAGGGTGTACGCCCTGCTGGTCGGCGCGCCGGGCCAACTGCCGCTCTGCGCACCGATGGTGAGGGTGCGGGCGGCGTCGTTCCAGGACAGCGGCGCGGTCGCGGACTGGCCCGAGGTGTAGCCCGTGCCCTCGCCCGCGTCGGAGTAGAGCGAGAACGTACCGTCCGCGCCCGCCGCGACGTTGACGGTCAGCGCGGTGAGCGCCTTCTGCGCGTTGTCGGTGTAGTCGGTGCGGGTGGTGAGGATCCCGCCGGACTTGATGAGCACCGGCATCTGGCTGAGCGGGTCGGTGATCGTGACGGTCGCCGGGCCGGTGTAGCTCTTCCCGGTGAAGTAGTCGGTCCAGGTGCCCGGCGGCACCCACACCGACGCCGAGCCGTTGCCCGAGGAGTCGTTCGGCGTGGTGATCGGCGCGACGAGCACGTCGTCGCCGTACAGGTACTCGCCGGACGCGGTGTACGCGGCGTCCTGCGCCGGATAGTCCAGGTACAGCGGCCGGACGATGGGCACGCCGGTGGTGTTGGCCTGCCGGGCGAGGGTGTAGGTGTACGGAACCAGCGACTCCCGCAGCCGCAGTGCCTGTTCGGCGGCGGTCCGGGCGGCCCCGGTGTAGTTCCACGGCAGCCGGTCGCCGTGGTCGGAGTGCATCCGGTCGATCGGCTGGAAGGCGCCGAGCTGCATCCAGCGCACGTACAGGTCGTCGGCCAGGTGGCCGCCGTGGAAACTGCCGATGTCGTGGCTGACGTTGGAGACCCCGGCGGCGGCCTCGTCGGCGGTGAACCGCACCTCGAAGCCGAGCATGTCCCAGGTCGCTGGGGTGTCGCCGGTGAACTGCATGGTGGTGCGCCGCTCCGACCAGGGTCCGAGGGCGTAGTTGCTGTCGTCCCCGCCCTGTTCCGAGCCGCCGATCCGGGCGAACGAGAAGCCGCGCAGGCCCTTGGCGGCCGCGTCGTCGGCGTACGCCTGGTTGATCAGGTTGTCCGGGGCGACGTGCGGGTCGCTCGCGGTCGAACCGCCGCAGCCGCCGCAGTAGTCCAGCCACCACTCCCGTACGCCCTGCTGCTCGAAGGGCTGGTGGAGGCCGAGGTAGGCGGCGAGTTGGGCGGGGTCGGACCAGTCGAAGCGGTAGGTGGTGCCGCTGTCGACGGTGAGCCCGCCGGCCTGGCTGTTCGCGGCGGCGAACTTCGGGTCGTCGCCGTTGATGCTCGGGTGGATGTTCATGGCGACCGACAGGCCGCTCTGCTTGGTCCAGTCGAGGAAGCCCTGCGGATCGGGGAAGAGCGCCGCGTTCCAGTTCCAGCCGTTCCACTGGGTGGGCGACTTCCAGTCGGTGTCCACCACCAGCCAGTCGATCGGCGTGTGGCTGGTGCGGAACGCCGGCAGCAGGGTGTTCTCGTAGTCGGCGGTGGAGTAGGCGTAGTACCGCGAGTACCAGACGCCGTACGCGGACTGCGGCAGCAGGCCGGTGCCGCCGGTCAGCGCGTTGAGGTCGGCCAGGCCCTGCTTGTAGTTCTGGCCGTAGCCGAAGAAATAGCCGTCCTGGTACGGCTGCCGGCCGTGCGAGGGGCGGTCGGTGACGGTGTGGCCGGAGCCGAGCAGGGCGCTGCGGGTGTCGTCGAGCAGGTACCAGCCGTGCCGGTCGAGGATGCCCGGGTGCTCGGGCACCGGCAGGGTCCTGGGGTTGTCCAGGGTGCGCGACCAGCCGCCGAGGGTGTCGGTGGGACCCGCGCCGTAGCCGGTGGTGGCCAGGTCCGTCGGGGCGGCGGGGTAGGTGGTGGTGGCGACCGGGGTGACGGCGAGGCTGTCGATGTTGACGCGGCCGGTGTCGTCGGAGTTCTGCACCACGTTCAGGGTGTCGGTGCCCGCGGTCAGGTGGACGGTGACCGAGGCGGTGGACCAGGCGTTCCAGGAGGAGGTCGCGGGCAGGCTCAGCTTCGGCCCGGCGGTCCCGTCGACCCGGGTGGACAGGCTGCCGGTGCCGCCGGCCGCGTTGGAGTACCGGACCTGGAGGCGGTAGTCGCCGGTGGCGGGGACCTGCGAGACGTCCTGGGTGATGCCGCTGCCGGTGGCCTCGTAGCCGGCGACGAAGCCGGTGCCGGTGTAGCCGGTGTGGTCGTAGTTCACCGCGGCGCGCCCGCCGAACAGCGCGTCCTCGCCCTCGCAGGCGGTGCCGAGCGCGCAGTAGGACGGGAACGCCGGTTGGGCCTGCACGCCGGTCGAGGACAGCGTGACGGTGGTGTTGGCCGGCGTGAACGGCCCGCTGTCCTCCTTCCAGCGCAGCGTCAGCGCGCTGGTCGTGATCTCCCGGTACCCGTCGGAGGTCACGTCCGTGGTGTACGCGGGCGGGGTGAAGGAGCGGTTCACGGCGTTGAAGGTGGTGCCGTCCTGGAACGCGCCGTCGCCGGCGTACTCCAGGCGGATCAGGGTCGGCGTGAGCACCTCGAAGCGGGCGTTGCCGTCGGTGACGGCGCTGCCCGCCGCGCGGGCGGCCGGTGCTCCGGCGACGCCGGACACGACGAGCCCGCACAGCAGCGCGAGGCAGCCGCCGGCGGCGAAGACGGCCCGGCGGACCGGGCGGCGAACGGCCGTAACAGGGCGGCTGGACGCGGGGATCGGGTGGTGCGCAACGCTGCCCGGGTGGGGCGGGCGGTTCGACGGCCGTGCTCTGCCGCGCGCGGGGCGAAGGTGCATGGGGGACCTCCTGAGACGTGCTGCGACGTTCCTGGGGGCGTGGGCGCGGGCGTGCGGGCCCGCGGTGACGGGCCCGCACGCGGGTGACGAGCAGGGATCAGTTGAACGGGTCGAGGATCAGCGACGCCTGCTGGGGGCTGCCGTCGTGGACCAGCGACTCGTGGTTGCCGACGTCGTCGAAGGCGAAGGCGTACGCCTTGCCGTCGGCCATCTGGGCGTGGATCGCCTTGGCGTAGTAGTTGGTCACCGCGTCCTGGTAGAAGGTCGCGTCGCTGCTGTCGGGCTGGTTGGGGTTGGTCAGCAGCGTCGACCGGTTGAAGCCGGCGCACAGGGTGCGGGAAATGGGGCCGCGCACCTGGTCGTTCGGGGCGTCGAGCAGCTTGTAGCAGCCGAAGACGCTGTCCGCGTCGGGCTTCTGGAAGCTGGTGACGACCGCGCCGGAACTGTTGGTGAAGTTCATGGTGGTGCCCGAGACCCGGCCGAAGTACTGGGTGTTCGGCTGGTCCGAGAAGGGCGTGACGGTCAGCGTGCTGCTCGTGTACTTCGTCCAGACCCGGTTGATGTAGTCGTCCATGATCGAGTTGGCCAGCGCGCCGGTCTCGATGCCGTGGCCGGGCGACAGCGCCCGCAGCACCGAGCCGTCGGGCGCGGTCTGGATCAGGCCGCCCCAGCCGCCGCCCTGCGCGCGCAGCGCGTTGAGCACCGCGTTGTAGCCGCCGGACTTGAGGTGGCCGGTGGTCTGCGAGGCGCCGGTGGTGGACTTCACGCCGACGGCGTAGGGCGCGGTGAACATGTCCACCTGGGTGCTGTTGATCCACAGCCCGCTGTCGTCGAGCGTGTACTCCGACCAGCTGAACAGGATGTTGCGGTTGGGGTCGGACGGGTTCTGCACCGCGGGCTGGACCAGTCCGCCGGTGGCGAGTTTGAAGACCAGCTTCTGCCCGTAGGAGAAGTACACCCGGCCGGAGAACCGCGGGATCTGGATGGTGACGGACTGCCCGTTGGCCGGGCCGGGGATCGACGCGTCGGGCGCGGGCACCGGCGGGTTGCCGCCGGCCGGCCAGGCGTGGAAGGTGCCGCCCGCGTCCGCCCAGCCCTGCTGTCCCGAGGACAGCTGGGTGCCGAGGTCGTACAGGTAGACGCTGCCGGAGCGGCCGGAGTTGTTGGTGATCGTCAGCGGGACCGTGCCGGGCACCGGCTGCCCGCCGCCGCCCGTGCTGCCGCTGGTGGTGGTGCCGGAGGTGCCGCCGCCGGTGGTGCTCGTCCCGCCGCTGCCCTGGGTGTAGGTGAACTGCGGGGTGTCGTACTGCGGCCCGTTCTTCTCGTAGGTGAACCAGTACGTCAGGACGGTGCCGTTGGACAGGCTGCCGACGGTCTGGGTCCAGGTGCCGCCGCCGTCGGTCATCCGGAAGTTCTGCTGGTCGGCGCCGTTGACGAGGTAGTGCACGTCCACGTAGGCGGCCGCCGTCGTCGGCGTGAACGAGATCTTCGCCTGGTCGGAGCCGACCGGGACGACGCTCTGCGTGTAGTCGGAGGAGTCCGCGGCGGCACTCCCGGGCAGGGACGCCAGCCCGAACAGGCCGGCCAGCACGAGTGCGGCGGCGCACACCAGGGCGGTGATCGAGCCGCGGTGGCGGCGTCGGCCTTCCGGGAGCAGGGCATGGCGGGGCCGCCCATGGGGGATTCTGCGCATCGGTGCGGTGTCCCTTCTTCGGCGCGTGTGGGGGGCAAAGGGATGCCGGGTCCGGGCGGTGGGCCTCTCCAAGCTGATCTGAGAGCGCTCTCACCGGCAGATGGAGTGTCTGTGTAAGTCGCGTTCACGTCAAGTCGGCGCGCCGGCTGCGGCCGTCCCCGCGCCTGCGGTACGGGGCCGTCCGGACAGCCGGCGGGCGCCACCGCCGGGAACGGCGGCGGCGCCTCAACTGGCCTATATCTGACCGTTGTTCACCGGTGACGCGCTATCCGGAGTACGCCTCCAGCGCGACCACCTGCGCGGTCGTGGAGCTGCCGGCGGTGTACCTGACGTAGCGTGCGGTGACCGGTGGCGCGGTGACCGTCGACGTGGCGTCGGTGGCCGCCGCGACCGGCGAACCGAACGGCGTCCAGGTCGTGCCGTCGGTCGAGACGTCGATCCGGTAGGGGGTGGTGCTCCCGTAGGACCGGACGACGGTCCGGCCGACGCTCGTGTCCTTGCCCAGGTCGACGGTGAGGCTCGCCCCGGTCACGATCGGCTTCCACCGCGTGCTCGGGCTGCCGTCGACCGCGGCGACCGCGGGGAAGCTCAGGTCGGCGGAGGAGGCGCTCACGCTCTTGCAGCGCGCCGCGTCCTGGGTCGGCGTCAGGTCGGGACGCCGGGTGGGGACGGTGACCGAGTGCGAACCGCGCAGCGTCGTCGTCCGGCCGCCGGCCTTCACGACCAGCGAGCCGCCGCCGTGCTGCGTGATCCGGGTGCCGTCCGGGCGGACGGAGATGTCGAACGTGCTGCCGTGCCACTGCAGGCCGGTGATGTCCACGCCCGGGACCTGCGGCGGGAGCATCGGGTCCACGGTGATGGCGTCGGAGCCGAACCGCAGGCCGGTGAAGCCGTAGTAGAAGGCCTGCAGCACCCCGCCGATACCGGTGGTGAAGGTGAACGCCCCACCTGCGCGCGTCTCGGCGAACTGGTCGAACGGCGCGTAGGTGTAGGGGTCGAGGCTGCGCTTGAGGAAGGTCTCGGTGACGCAGCCCGGGGTGCCCAACTGGGCGCTGTCGATCAGGTTGATCGAGTCCGTCATGGAGGGGCCGTTGATGTCCGTGCGCGGGGTGTAGTAGTCGAGGTCGGCCTGCGCCTGCGCGTCGGTCATCGGGTAGTTCAGCGGGTACTGGAGCATGACGGTGTCGGCCTGGTTGATCGTGTCGCCGCGGTAGCCGTCGAACTCCAGGTGCACCCCGGTGGCCGGGTCGACGGGCACGGTCAGCCCGCCGGCGACCTGCTTCCACAGCGGATCGGGCTGCTCGCCGACGAGTTGGGCGGCCTGGGTGGCGATGTCCAGGCTGTCGATCGCGCCGGCGTTGGTGTAGGCGCTGTTGTTCACGTTGTCGTGGTTCTCGTCGGGCGACTGCACGCCCTTGAGGGCGTAGCCGCCCTGCCCGTCGGGCGTGGCCCTGCTCGCCCAGAACTGCGCGATCGACTTGATCACCGGCCAGCCCTTGGTGCGCAGCCAGTTCAGGTCGCCGGTCGCCTCGTAGTACTGCCACTGGCCGAGGGCGACGTCGGAGTCGATGTGGATCTCGCGCGGGTGGATGCCCACGTCGCTGCCGGTGTCCGCGCTCTCCCACGGGTACTGCGCGCCCTGGTAGCCGTGCGCCTGGGCGTTCGCGCGGGCCGCGTCGAGCAGCGTGGAGCGGTAGTCGAGCAGGCTCCTCGCCAGCTCGGGGTGCGCGGCCAGCAGCGCCGGGTTCATCCAGGTGTCCGCGTCCCAGAACACATGGCCGTTGTAGTCCGCGGAGGACAGCCCGCCCGGGGAGGGGCCCCAGGCAACGCCGTCACGGACCGAGGAGAGCAGGTAGAACAGTCCGGCCCGCAGCTTCTGGGTCAGCGCCAGGTCCCCGGGGACGGAGATGTCGGACTGCCAGAGCTTCGCCCACGCGTGCTCGTGCTCGACCTGGACGGAGCGCCAGCCCTGCAGCGCGCCGCTCGTGGCGTAGCTCTCGGCCGCGGCCTGCGGATCGCTGGGCCCGTCCTTCACCAGGGGCGCCGAGCCCTGCGCGGTGTCGTTGGCGGAGGCGATGCCGACGAACTTGGCCGCCTGGTACGTCTTTCCGGCGCGCACCTGCAGATCGGCGCTCTGCGCCAGGGAGTTGGCGGGCACGTCGGTGTACGGCCGGGCGTCCACCGGCTCGTTGTTCACCCGCAGCACGGAGGCGAGGCCGGCCCGCATCCCGATCTGCTGGGTGGTGAGGCCCTCGCTCATCGTCGCCGACGCCTGGTCGACGCGGCCGCCGGAGACCTGCGTGAGGTCGACCGCCTTGGACAGCCGGTGGTTGACCGGAAGGGTGTCGGCGCGCCCGTCGAACATGTCGATGACCGACAGCGGGCCGCTCCAGTTCAGCGGGGTGATGTCGACCTGGGTGACGCCGAGATGGGCGTTGGCCCGGTCGACGAGCACGCGGTAGGTCAGCCGGGTCTCGCGGCCGGCCGGCGACGTCCACGTCAGGGACGTGGTGATCGCGCCGTTGCGCAGGTCGAGGGACTGCTTGTAGTCCGACGTCGTCCCGGTCGGCGCCTTGTCCGCCGGCGGCGTACCCACCGATGACAACGTTATCTGATCGACGTTCGCCAAGCAGCTGTCGCCCTGGGCGCACAGGACGGTCGCGGTGTTCACCCCGGCGGTGACGGGGACGTCGACGGTCGCCGTGGCCCAGGTGTCCCAGGTGCTGGTCGCGGGCAGCTGGAGCTGGACCGGAGCCGCCCCGTTCGTCTGGGCGCTGAGCGTCTGCGTCCCACCGGAGGCCGCGGAGTACCGGACCGTCAGCCGGGCGGTGCCCGCGGGCACGTCCGAGATCTTCACCGTCGCGGAGGCGCCGGGCGCCGGGTGGCCGCCGGGGCCGTATCCGGCGATGAAGCCGGTCCCGCCGAAGCCCGTGTGGTTGGTGGCGATGAACGCGCCGCCGGCCAGCGTCCCGCTCTCCGCCTCGCAGACCACGCCGAACGGGCAGCCGGCCGAGCCGACGTTCCCGTAGACCGCGCTGCCGTCGGAGATGCCGAGGGTCGACCAGGCGGGGATGTTCACCCGCTGCACCGAGATTCCCGGCCCCTGGCCGTAGAACCCGGCGAGTTGGGACTCCGTCAGCAGTGGCGTGGCGGAGAAGCCGGCGCCCTCCGCGGGCACGCGGGTGGAGAAGTAGCCGTTGCCCAGGAAGGCCGGCGCGTAGTCGGTGGACGGATCGGTCGTGCTGAGCACCCAGCCCGCGTCGGCGGTGCCGGCACTCGCCGGATCCGCCCCCGCCGGATCCGCGGCCACCGCCTGCGGGCCCAGTACCCCGACCGACACGGCCGAGAGCAGCAGGCCCATCAGGGCGGCGCCGGTTCTTCTTCGGACTCTCCAGGTCAAACTGCGAGATCTCACGCTCTGCCTCCGGCTGTGCGGCGTCTGAACGGTCGGCACTCTACGCCGCGGCGCGCCGCGGCAGAATGATCGGGAAGCAGCCGGCGGGACCCGCCGGGTGCCGGAGCGGATCCGCCGCTCAGCGCATGCGCAGCACGGTCTTGCCGCGCAGTCCGGCACCTTCCGTGCCGCCGCGCCCGGCAACTCCCGTGCCGCCGAACAGAGTTCGCGGAGCCTCCGGGAGCGACACGTACGCGCCGATGACGGGGCGCAGTACCCCGTCGGTGACCAGTCCGGTGAGTTCGGCGAGACGCTCCGGCTTGCGGTCGAGCCGGTAGTTCGCGGTGCGGATGCGCGGGTCGGCGAGGAGCCGCTCATCGACGCCGAAGGCGGTCGAGAACAGCGCCCCGCCGTCCCGCACGGAGCCGGCGACGCTGCTCGTGAGCACCCGGTCGCCGACGACGTCGAGGATCGCGTCGACGCCTTCGGGCGCGATCCGGCGCAGCGCCTGGTCGAGGGGTCCCGCACCGCGGACGGCGACCTCGTCGGCGCCCAGTGCGCGCACCTGCCCGGCGAGCCGCGCGGACCCCGTGGCGACGACCCGGAGCCCGCGGGCCGCGGCGGCCTGCACGGCGAAGGTGCCGACTCCGCCGGTCGCGCCGATGACGAGCAGCGTCCCGCCCGGCGGCACCCGCAGGTGGTCGATCGCGCCGAGCGCGGTCATGCCCGCGGTCGGCAGCGCGGCGGCCACCTCGCCCGGCAGCCCGTCCGGAACGGTCCGCAGCGCGCCGAGGGCGGGCGCGGCCTGGACGACGCTGACCTCGGCGAAGGTGCCGTGCCGCAGCGGCAGGCTCCAGAACTGGCCGAAGACCCGCTCTCCCACGGCGAATTCGCTGACGCCCTCGCCGATCGCGGTCACCGTGCCGGCGCCGTCCATGCCGAGGGTCAGCGGGAACCGGTACTCCCCCACGGCTGCCAGCGCCCCCGCGGCGATCGCGGTGTCCAGCGGGTTGACCGACGCCGCCTCGACGGCGACCTGGACCTCGCCGGGGCCGGGCTCGGGCACCGGCAGGTCCAGGAGCGCCGGGGCGTCGCCGAAGCGCTCGATGCCGATCGCACGCATGCCGTTCTCTCCCTCCGCCGCGGGCCGTCCGCCCCCGGCCGGTCCAGCGTGGATCACGAAACGGCCAGGAGGAATGGCCGTCCGGGCAGCGATTACGAACTGAAAGGCAGCAATACTTCTGCGGAGCAGGCCACAATGGGAGCATGACCGTCGAATCCCGGCCGGTCCGGTACTTCGTCGCCGTGGCGGAGGAACGCAGTTTCACGCGCGCCGCGGACCGGCTCGGCATCACCGGCCCGGCGCTGTCCCGCGCCATCCGCGGCCTCGAATCCGACCTCGGCGTGCGGCTGTTCGAGCGCTCCACGCGCGTGGTGGAACTGACCGAGGCCGGCGAGATGCTGCTCGCAGACGCCCGGCCGGCGCTGGAGGCGCTGGACGCGGCCGCCCGGCGCACGGCCCGCGCCGGGGCGCCGCAGCGCACCGTGGTCCTCGCCGTCAAGGCGGACAACGACGGCGGCCTCCTGCACGACATCCTCGCCGCGGCGCGGACCGGCCCCGACGCCCCTCCCGTCACCGTGCGCCTGTGCGGCTGGCGGGAGCACACCCGCCTGCTGCGCACCGGCGAGGCGGACGCCGCCCTCATGTTCGAGCCCTTCGACCCCGGCGGTGTCGACACCGAGGTCGTCGCCCTCGACTCCCGGGTGGCGGCGCTGCCCGCGGACCATCCCCTCGCCGGCGCCGGCCGGGTACGGCTCGCCGATCTCGCCATCGCCCCCGAAGCGGTCGCCGACCGCGCGGAACGCGACGTCGGCGAGCAGGGCGTGCAGGATCTCGCCCAACTCCTCGCGCTGGTCGGCCTCGGCCGGACGCTGACCGTGGTCCCGCGGTCGGTCGCCGCGCGCTATCCGCGCCCGGGCGTCGCGTACGTGCCGGTCGTGGACTGCCCGCCGGCCCGGCTGGTCATCGCCTGGCCGGAGGGGTCCCGCAGCCGGGCCGTGGCCGCGCTGGTCCGCGCGGCGGTCGCCGCCGCACCCCGCGCCGGCGCGGCGGTGAACTCACGCCGGTCCGGGGCGCCCTGACGCTTCCGCGACGGCACTCCGCGGCCCTGTGGCGGCCGGTCTACCGAAGGGCGGCCCGACGCTGTTCGGCCGCGTCGAGGGCCAGGCGAACGGCTCCGACGATCCCCCCTGGGCGTTCGGCACCACCCCCGAGTACGGCGGCACCACCATGCTCGGCGCCAACACCGCGCGCGGGTGTCGGAGTTCCGGCAGTGGCTGGCCCTGAGCGGCAGCACGCCGCGGGGCATCGTCTGCATGCACGAGTCCCCCACCACCGGCCCGGCCGCCCTCGCCCTGTTCGGCGGACTGGCCACGTCGCCGACGTCCAGCCCCCAACCGGTCTACCAGAAGACCTGGTTCGACGCCCACGCCACCTCGCGCCACGGCGGCTCCGCCCCGCACGACGCGGCGGCCTACGACGGCAAGGACACCGCGACCTACCGCGCGCTGGTCGCCGAGTGGCAGTGCAACGTGGTCACCCTGGACCAACTCCTCGGCATCGAAACGCACTTCATGATCGGCCCCTGGCTGGCGCAGGCAACCGCCCACGGCCGGGCGGCCG
>WRCZ01000140.1 GCA_009783685.1 Actinomycetes bacterium | reverse complement strand
GGCTCGCCCTCCCATCTGAGCACCACGTCGTCGCCGCGCGCCTCGGCCGGGGCGAGCAGTGCGGCGCCGATGGCGTCCGCGAGCGGCTTCACGGCCGCGGTGAAGGGATCCGTGGCGGCGGCGCCGCGGCCGGCGGAGGCACGGCGGGCGGACGGCGCGGGCGCGCCCGGGGCGGAGTCCGGGGCGGAGTCGGCAGCGGACTCCGGCCGGCCGGACGAGGCGCGGCCCGCGGAGGCGGAAGGCGTCATGCCAGCCCCTCGCCGTCCCGCTCGGGCAGCGCGTTGACCTGGAGGGACACCCGGGTGGCACCGGCGGCCAGGGAACGCCGCAGCACCTCGGCGACGGCCTCGACCACGGCGTCCACCGAGCCCTCGGCCGTGTTGCCGAACGGGCCCACGTCGACCGCCTCCAGGGCGCCGCTCTCCACGACCTCGCGGGCCACCAGCGCGTGCTCGGGCGGCTCCTCGAGGTCGAACGGCTCGGTCGTGAATTCCAGCCTCAGTCTCACCAGGGCCCCCAGGTCGGCGCACGGGTGTGCGGCCGGCGACTCGCTCTCAGCCCTCCACCGCGGAGGACGTCCGAGAGGCGACCTTAACCGACCCGGCCGGCGCCGCAAGGTGGGTGCACGCGGCCAGTACCAGGGCCCGGATGCCGGTGCGCAGCGTCAGCCGGACGTGCGGCTGGAAGCGCGGCGAGTGGTTGGCCGGCACGGCCGCCAGGCGCTCCGCGGCGTTCGCCCCGGCCGCCGCCCACTGCTCGGGACCGACCGAGCCCAGCATCCAGTAGCAGGTCCTGATCCCGGGCACGCCGTGCAGCTCCTGCCCGGCCGGGCCGAGCAGCGGGAAGTCCTCGGTCGCGGTCGACGGCTGCCAGGTGGCGACCCGGTCGGCGCCGAGCGATTCGCGGTGGGCGCGCCGCACGGCCTCGGCCGCGCCCGGGTCGTTGACGGTCGTGCCGGAACGCGACAGCACCCGGAAACCGGGTTCCGGCCCGTCGCCGGCCGCGGCCGCCTCGGCGCGCACGATGCGGTGCACCGCGGCCAGCGCGCGGTCCAGGGTGCTGGTGGCGAAGGCCCGCAGCGTCACCTCCATGACCGCCCGGTCCGGGATGACGTTGCCGGCGCCGCCCGCGTGCAGCGAGCCCACGGTGAGCACCAGCGGCTCGCCGGGGGCCGTCTCCCGCGACACCACCGTCTGCAGCCGCAGCACCAGGGCGGCGGCGGCCACCACGGGGTCGACGGCGAGTTGGGGGGTGCCGGCGTGCCCGCCGCGGCCGTGCAGCACCACCTCCACGGTGGCGCCGGCGGCCAGCACCGGGCCCTCGGCGTGCGCGACCATCCCGGCGGGCAGCGGCACGGTGTGCTGGGCGAGCACCACGTCCGGGGCGGGGAAGCGGCGGTAGAGGCCGTCGGCGAGCATCGCGGCGGCGCCGGTCAGCGTCTCCTCCGCGGGCTGGCCGACCACCACGAGCGTGCCGCGCCACTCCCCCGCGGACCCGGCCAGCACGGACGCGGCGCCGGCCAGGCAGGCCAGGTGCATGTCGTGGCCGCAGGCGTGCATCACCGGCACGGGCTCGGTGACGGCGCTGGCGTACGGCAGCCCGGTCTCCTCCCGCACCGGCAGCGCGTCGAGTTCGGCCCGCAGCAGCACCACGGGGCCGGGGCCGCGGGACAGCACGCCCACGACGCCGTGGCCGCCGACGCCGGTGGTCACCTCGTACCCGGCCGCGGACAGCCGCCGGGCGAACCGGTCCGCGGTGCGCTCCTCCGCGCCGGACAGTTCGGGGTGGCGGTGGACGTCGAGGTAGAACTCGGCGGCCGGGCCGAGGACGTCGGCCGGACCGGGGAGTTCGGCGGGCGGCGGGGTGCCGGGTGAGGCGGTCAACGGGCCCTCCGTGCGGTCGGGTCGGCGGATGCGGGGACGGTGCGGGTGGGACGGCCGGGGTGCCGGGGACCCTGGCGGGGCTCCACCGCCGTGCCAGCGGGATGACAGCGATCGGCCAGCGGATGTGCCAGTGGACGCGCGTAGAAAGAGTGCGCGGCCCGGACCGGGCCGCGTTCGTTGCCGGAAAGGAGTCCCCCATGGCCGACATCAAGACCGACGCGCCGCTCGCCTCCCTCGCCCAGGAGATCCTGGAGCTGGAGTCCGAGACCTTCGAGATCACCGACTACTCCGACGCGAGCGAGGTCATGCTCGGTTCGTCGACCAGCTGCTCCAGCACGAGCACCTGCTCCAGCACGACCAGCACCACCAGCTGCACCGCCTGATCCTCGGATCGGCCCGCCGGGCCCGTGACACCGCTGATGCGGGGTCACGGGCCCTTCGGCGTCGCGGCGGGGGTCCGGGCCGCGGGCAGCCCGGGTGCGCCCGGCCCGCACCGGCCGGCCCGTCACGGGAACGGGTGCGGGACGCGGCGCAGGTCGTCCTCGCGCAGGTCGCGGTCGCGCAGGCCGCCGCGCCGCTGGGCGGTGAGCAACCGCGGCATGGTCAGGGCGCGTTGCCGGGCCCAGCCGAAGTCGATGGGCAACAGCCCGGGCACCAGGGTGCACACCGTGTGCAGTCCCGCGGCCCGCTGCTCCGGTGCGGTCTGGTCGACCACGATGACGTCGAAGCCGGCGCGGGCGAGTTCGCCGGTCATCCACCGGACGTCGTCGCGCAGGTCGGCGGAGCGCGGCCGGTCCCGTTCCCAGGAGGCGTAGGTCTCGGCCAGGGTGCGCACCGCGCGGGGCTGAAGGTACGTGCCCACGTGGGCGGCCATCTGCGGCAGCCCGAACAGGGCGGCGTGGTCCGGCAGCCGCCGCACCAGGCTGAAGTCCTCGGCCATCGCGGCGAGTTCGGCCGGGCGCTCGGCGACCTGCCGGGGCAGGTGCGGGAGGTAGGTGAGGATCTCCGACACCGCGGACTCCACGGCCGTCTCCGGGTCGAGGGCGGCGCCCGCGGCGAACGCCAGCGTGCCGGGGCCGCCGTCGCGGCGCACCGCGAGGCCGGTGGCGACCGGCACCGGCAGGTCGATGCGGTTGTCGTAGACGTGCACGTCGTAGCCGCACAGCGCGGCCCGGTCGGTCATGGCGCGCACCACCGGGCTGCCGATCGAGGCCAGGTCGATCTCGTCGAGCGGGGCGTTGCCGTACCAGCCCAGCAGGAAGGCGTCGCGCTCGATGAGTTCGAGCAGGCCGAACAGGATCGCCTCCTCCAGGCAGCTGCCGGTGGCGCAGCCGTTGGAGCACTCGAAGACGAAGTGGTCGGCGTCGGTTCCGGCGCTGTAGTAGACCAGCCGGGCCGGGACCAGCACCGGGCGGCCGTCGCGCAGCGAGTGCCCTTCCACCCAGGGGATGGGGCGCGCCGGGTCGAAGGGCGCGATCATCGGGTCGTCGCGGTAGGTCTCGGGCGCGTACAGGCCGCAGGTGCGGGGGTCGAGCGCCCGGTCGCCCAGCACGTCGTACGCCTCGGTGACGACGCCGCCGAGCGACCGGCGGTGGGTGCCGGCATAGCGCTCCAGGCCCTCCAGGAAGGCCAGTTCGCGGCTGGAGGCGAAGGAGTTGGCCTGCCCGCTCCAGGTCACGTCGGTCAGCCCGGCGTAGCCGCGCATGAAGACGGTACCGGCGACGGGGGCGGTGGTCGGCGACGTCACGTCGTTCCAGGTGCCGGCGCCGAGCACCCCGCACACCGGGTTGGCGAGCGCCGCCAGCGGCAGCGCGTAGTCGGCGGGCGCGCGCAGCCGGTAGCGGCCGGGGTCCGGCTTGGGACGCGCGGACAGCGCGAACGGCTCCGCACCGGAATCCCTCTGCTGCGGCCCGTGGTTGCCGCACAGCGGTTCGGGGAGCAGCGGCACGGTGTGCACCAGACCGCTCTCCAGGTCGTAGCGGGTGACGCGGGCGTGGCCGCCGGCCGGTGCGGCGGGCTGCCCGGCGGCCCAGGCGTGGAGCGCGCCCACCGCGTCCGCGGCGTAGTCGGGCAGCACCGGCCAGGTGCCGGCGGCGGTGAGGGACCGCCCGGTCTCCAGCGCCTCGCGTTCGGTGCGGGTGCGCAGCCGCTGCCAGCGGATGGCCAGGCAGCCGCCGCAGGCGGTCCCGGCCTCCCCCGGCTCCCCGGGAGCGCCCCACGGTCCGACGAGGACGGACTCGGCGGTGAGGTGGACGGTGGCGGCGGCCCGGTGCCGGGCCTGCTCGGGCGGTTCGGGGCGCAGCACGTCGTTCGCGCCCAGGACGGCGACGCCCGGTGCGGGCAGGCCGGCGTCGGCGGCGAGGACGGCGAGCCGTGCCTGCAGGTCGCGCCCGGCGCGCTCCAGCGGCGTCGACTCGTCTGCCAGGGGCGGGCGTTCCGCGGTGTCGAGGGTCATGTCCGGTTGCTCCAGCGGAAGGTGCGGGCGGCGATCAGGCCGAACAGGGCGGTGAAGGCGGCGAGTCCCAGGCAGTCCAGGGCCAGCGGGCCCACAGCGCCCTTCCCGGCGAGGACGTTGGTCAGGCCGTGGTCGAGGTAGCGCAGCGGCAGCACCCAGGACGCGCCCTGGATCCAGCCGGGCAGCAGGTCGGCCGGGTAGAACGCGCCGGACAGGAACGCCATCGGCACCATCACGCAGTTGGCGATGGCGGCGACGGCCTCGGGGGTGTCGGCGAGGCTGCCGACCACCAGTCCCATCGCCAGGAACGCGGCGACGCCCAGGACCAGCAGCGGCAGGGCGAGCGGCCACTGGCCGGACAGGTGCAGGCCGAACAGCGGCAGCAGCGCGACCGCGGTGAACAGCACGGCCTGGGCGAGGCCCACGCCCACGGCGACCACGAACCGGGAGCCGAGCACGGTCGGCAGCGGCGTGGGGGTGCGCCACACCAGCCGCAGGATGTCGTCGCGCCGCCAGTGCATCAGCGCGAACGCCGGCCCGAACAGCGCGGCGTTGCCGACGCCCCACGACAGCACGCCCGGTGCCACGTAATTGATGTACGGCAGGCCGCCGTTGACCTGCTGGCCGCGGAACAGCAGCCCGAACACCAGCAGGAAGACCAGCGGGAAGGCGAACGTGAAGAAGACGGTGGTGCGGTCGCGCACCGACGCCAGGCAGGCGGCCCTGGTCAGCGCGGAGTAGGCGGTGCTCATCGGGCGTGCTCCGATCCGGTCAGCCGCAGGTAGGCGTCCTCGAGGGTCGCGGTGCGGGTCTGGACGGCGTCCATGTCGACGAACTCGCCGACCGCGACGAGGACGCGGTTGGCCGCGTGGGTCTCGATGACCACCTCGCCGCCCTCCACCAGGACGCGTTCCACGCCGTCGATGGCGCGGGCCTGGTCGGGGGTGATGCGGTCGGCGGGCACCAGCAGCCGGGCGGGCGCGGACAGCGAGCGGATCAGCGCGGTCGGCGTGTCGAGTGCGACGACCCGGCCGCCGGCGATGATCGCGACGCGGTCGCACAGCGCCTCGGCCTCGTCCAGGTAGTGGGTGGTGTAGACGATGGTGCGGCCCTGCCCGCGCAGGGCCCGCAGCACGTCCCACAGCGAGCGGCGGGCCTCGGGGTCCAGGGCGGCGGTCGGCTCGTCGAGGAAGATCAGGTCGGGCTCGTGCACCAGGGCGGTGGCCAGGGCGAGCCGCTGCCGCTGGCCGCCGGACAGGTCGTCGACCCGGCTGCGCTCCTTGTCGGCCAGCCCCACCATGTCGATCGCCCGCCGCGCGGCGTCCTTGCCGAGGCCGTGCAGCGCGGCGACCGTCTCCAGGTGCTCCCACGCGGTGAGGCGGGTGAAGAACGCGGACGACTGCGTCTGCACCCCGATCCGGCGCAGCAGCGCGATGTTGCGCGGCCAGGGGCTCTGCCCGAAGACGGTGACCGTCCCGGCGTCGGCCTTGCGCATCCCCTCGACGATCTCGATGAGCGTGGTCTTGCCCGCGCCGTTGGGTCCGAGGATCCCGAAGAACTCCCCCTGCCGCACGCTCAGCGACACCCCGTCGAGCGCCCGCACCTCCCCGTACGACTTGGCCACGCCGTCCAGTTCGACGGCTGTCTGCCGAGGCCCCTCGTCGGCCTTGGCTTTCTGCTGAGGCCGCTCGTCGGCCTTGTCCATGAGCGCCTCCGGCGCGGAGTCGGTTCCAGTGCTGAGTCCGGCCGCGGCCGGGGCAGTCGGGACGGTCGGGCCGGAGGGAACCGCGTGCGGCTCCTTCCCGGCGGGGGTGGCGGGGGCCCCGGCCCGGGGGCCGGCCGCCTCGGTGGCGGGCGCGCGGGCCGCGCGGCGGGCCGCGGCACGGTTGCCGAGGACCCGCAGGACCAGGGCGAGGGCGACCGCGGCGGCCGGCAGCCACGGGCTGACCGCGGACCAGGAGCCGGGCAGGGTCTGCCGGCAGGCCAGGCCGAGCGCGGCGAGCAGGGCCGCGGCCAGCAGCACGCACACCACGGCGTAGCCGCCGTAGACCGCGCGCATCCGCCGGGGGTACGCGGCGCGGCGGGCGCGGCTGCGGGCCGCGACGGCGAACGTCCGGCTCTCGGTGGCCAGTTGCAGCGTGCCCAGGGCGTAGCCGAGGGCCTTGTAGCCGTCGAGGGGGGGCAGCGGAATGAGGTTGAGCAGGCCCATCGCGGTGCCGAGGAGCAGCAGGCCGCCGAAGAACGGCACGGCCTGCGCCCGGTCGGGCAGCAGCAGCCACACCGGCCAGAACGGCAGCAGGAACACCAGGTTCATCACCGCGCCGGCCGAGGCGATGGCGATCTGCGGCCGGCGGCGGCCGAGGAACTGCACGTCCTCGACCTCGCAGTACAGGTACGTGAGGAAGCCGGTGTGGCGGCGCAGCCCGATCTCCGCGACCCGCAGCCCGTACGCCCGCGCGACCACGCCGTGAGCCAGCTCGTGCGCGCCCAGGCTGAACCACAGCAGCACGCCGACCGCGCACAGCGTCACCGGCTGGTCGAACAACCGGTTTGTGGCGTGGGCGAGTTCGCCGAACGCGACGCCCTCCCACACCAGCAGCGCGACGCACAGCGCGAGCAGCGGCAGCAGCACCGCGCGGCGGCGGCCGAACGCGGTGGCGTCGTGCAGCCGGTCCATCAGGGCGGGCGCGTCGGCGACCATCCGGGTCCGCCCGGACAGCAGCGACCCGCCGGTCCGGGCGGGGCCCGCGGGCGCCGCGGCCTGCCCGGCCGGGGGCCGGGGCGGCGGCACGGCGCCGAGCAACTGCCGTACGGACAGCAGCCGGAGCAGCTGCTGCCACTGCGTCGGACCCAGGCGCGTCCCGAACTGCGCGGCGTACTCGGTGCCGATGTCGGCGAGCGTCCGGGTGCCGTCGAGCCGCACGATGACGAAGTGCTCCTTCGGGCCGACCTCCATCCGGGCGCCGCTCACCGGGTCCTTGACCAGGTGGACCTGCGCGGCGCCGCGCGTCAGGGCCGGCCCGACGAGGATGTCGCCGCGCACGGCGGGCCGCATCTGGAGCAGGTCGGCGGTGGTCACGGCGCCGCCGAGGGCTGCGGCGCGGACGCGCTGCCGGTGCCGGTCGCGGCACCGGACCCGGCGTCCGTGCCGGTGCCGGTGTCACTGCCGGAGTCGGTGCCGGGGTCGGCGTCACTGCCGGAGTCGGCCTCGCGCAGGGCGCGGCCCAGGACGTACGACAGGTACGCCTCGTCGCGGACGCTCACCGACAGCCGGTTGTTGGTCATGTGCATGTAGGGCGAGGCCAGCATGGGCAGCGCCTGCGCGGGCTCGGTGACGGGCAGGTCCCGCGTGCCGTCCCAGGAGCGGAAGACCAGGTCGCCGCCGCGGGCCAGGTCGCTGACCCGCTCGCGCAGTTCGAGGCAGTGCTCGGCCCACCCCTGGAGGAAGCCCGGGAGCCGGCCGGGGACCGGCGCGGTGACCGCCCGGCGGATCTCCCGGAAGCGGCGGGTGAGCGCGGCGTCCATCTGCCCGTAGGCCCGGTCGTAGCCGTCCTGCGCGGTGTAGTTGGTGCCGGAGAACGCCGAGTTCCAGAACGAGTGGTAGCGGTCGAGGAAGTCCAGCAGGACGGCCTCGTCCGGCAGCAGGCAGCCGCCCATGGTCATCATCAACTGGGCGGAGACGCCCAGCAGGACGGTCCGCAGGTGCAGGTTCATCGTCGCGGCCGCGTCGATGACCAGGTCGCTGGAGCGCTGGAAGTGCCACTCGGCGAGCTCGACGCCGGCCGGGCCGCCGTACTTGCCGTACTCGGGCTCGTAGGGCTCCGGGCTGAAGGAGTTGTTGGGGCGCAGCCGCATCCGCCCGGCCGCGTCGGTGTACTTGTCGCGCTCCCCGCCGGGGTACTCCAGCTCGAACAGCGTGTTGTACAGCTCGGACAGGAAGCCGTCCTTGACCTCGTACAGGGCGGGCCTGCGGCGCAGGAACTCCTCGACGGCGGCGGTGGCCCGCTCGGCCACCTCCGCGGCGGCCTGCGGCGACGAGGGGCGCAGCCGCAGCCGGATGTGCGGGCCCTCCAGCCAGTAGTTGATGAAGAAGTAGCCGGCCAGCAGGCCGTCCCGGCTGAGCTCGGCGACCAGCGGGCGGGCGCACTGCAGCAGGAACGGGCGGGTGCTGGCGGCGTAGAACACGTGGTACGCCTGCCAGTCGCCGCGGGTCTCGGGCACCGGCACCGCCGGCGTGGAGGTGGTCATGCGGGGTGGTCCTGCCTTCCGTGGCGTTCGGGCCCGGCGGCCGCGGCCGGGGCTTCTTGCCGGCCGCTCGCCTCCGGCACCGTGGGGACGATCTCCAGCGCCAGTTCGGCGACGTGCCGGCCGCGCGGGGAACGGACGTGCAGCGTGTCCTGGCCGGGCAGCATCTCCTCGAAGACGGTGCGGGCGGGTCCGCCGGCCAGCAGCCCCTCCAGGGCCAGCAGCGACAGCGGGCTGGCGAAGTCGACGTACTGCGGCTTCACCGCGCCGCCGAAGGCCGCCGCGCCGCCGTCGGCCGGCCCCTCGGGCCGCACCGTCGCGAACACCCGCTCGGGCAGCCCGTGCCGGCGCCGCCACCGCTGCCAGGCGAGGAAGGACGCGGCCTCGCCGGCGCCGGGCTCGCGGGCCGGCAGCGCGCCGGGTTCCACGGCCCACCGGCGGCGGTGCAGCACCAGGCTGCGGAAGCGCACCCGCGGGCGCACGGTGACGCCCTCGGTCGCGGGCGGCTCCGGCACGCCGCGCCAGACGTCCGGCCGCGACCGCGAGGTCGGCGAGAACAGCAGCAGGGTGCGCGGCACTTCGGGGAGGACCATCGGCACCAGGTAGCCGAGGTAGAGCGGCACGACCTCGCGGCCGAGGCGCCGCGAGCGCAGCACCAGCCGGTCCTCGGCCTCGTCGTGCTCGGCGTACAGGTCCTCCAGGTCGATGCGCGCCTCGGGCGGTGCGGTGCTGCTCTCGCCCGGGCAGACGATCTCGTGGTCGGTCAGCCGGCCGTGCAGGTTGAGGTTGGTGGTCGCCGAGCCCGCGGTGACCTCGGCGAAGACGGCGCCCGGCGGCTGCCAGGCGCGCAGGGACGCGCGCAGTTCGGCGCTCAGGCCACTCGCGGCCACCCCGGTGGCGGGGTCGGCTGTCCCGGCGGGGTCGGCCGGGCCTGCGGGGTCGGCCGGGCTTGCGGGGTCGAAGCAGTGCGTGAAGCGGGTGAAGGGGAAACTCAGGCCGCCGTAGGAGTTGTTGAGCACCACGAGCGGGTCCGAGGCCCGGTCGGCGAGCTGGACGAAGTGGCTGTGCGGCGCGAACGGCTCGCCCAGCAGCTTGAGTTCGTCACGTACGGCGGTCACCGTGGCCTCGTCCAGGTGCAGTTCCTCGGCGCCCTCGGGGTGCGCGGCCCACAGGGCGCGCAGCCGGCCGGTGAACTCGGCCCTGGCCCGATCGAGCGCCGTGACCTCCGGCATGCCCAGCCAGTTCTCCTCCGGCGCGTACGAACCGTCCTCCGCATAGGTCGACTTGAGGGAGTTGAACTGGAGGTACTGGGTGAAGACGTCCTCGTGGAAGTCGTGCACCAGCCGCAGCAGGTCGTCGCACCGGCCGCCCCGCCCATAGCGGGCCAGGAAGAACCCCTTGAGCACCAGCCGCTGCGGCAGCGCCACGTCGAACGCGGGCAGCACGCCGGACAGTTCCTCCAGCGGCGCGGCGGCCAGGTCCCTCCACCGCTCCAGTTCCGCGGCGACCGGCTGGGCGCTGACGTCCTCGTACAGCAGCGTCTGGGGCAGCGACGCCGACGCGGCGCCCAACTCCTCCTGTGTGTCGATGAGTTCCTGGCGCAGCCGGCGCAGCAGGGCGCGCCGGCCCGCGGCGTCCGAGGACGGGAAGTCGCGCACGCAGGCGGCCGCGGCGTCGAGCCGCAGCGCGGTCGCGTCCGCCCAGTCCCGGCCGAGGGCGCGCAGGGCGTCCTGGAAGGCGCGCAGCGGATCGGGCGCGTGGACGTCGGTCTCCAGACCGGTCATCCGCAGGATGCCCAGGTCCAGCAGGGTCGCCGGGTAGCGCTCCGCCTCCTCCGGCGGGGCGCCGGTCTCGGCGGCCAGCCACGCCTGCAACTCCCCGTAGCGCAGGGCCGCGCCGTCCGCGAACAGCGCCAGCATCCGCTCCAGCATGCCGTGGCGGCGCAGGAAGAACAGCCGGTCGTGGGCGGCGTCGAAGCTGACCGCGGCACTGTCGTCGCCGGCGGTCACCGAGCGGCGCACGTACCGCACCCGGTCCTCGTCCAGCTCCCAGCCCGCGGACACCGCGACGGGCAGCGCGGCACGGCGCTCCGGGTCGGCGGCGATCAGCTCCGCCAGGCGGGCCAGCACCACCACGTTGAGCCTGGGGTGGCTGGTCCACGGCCCCCCGGCAGTGGCCTCGGCGCCGGCGTCCTCGGTGAAGCGGCCCGCGGCGACCCCGGTGAACGTGCTGAACGGGCTCGTCTTGCACGCGGTGCGGTACAGGTACGCCAGCAGCGACCGCTCCTTCTTGCGGGCCCGCTTGTCCGGGACCGGCGCCTGGTCGGCGATGAACGCGTCGAGCTGGGCGTCCAGCGTGGGCGAGGCCAGCACCAGCCCGTGCCGCAGCCGCTCCTCCCCGGCGAGCGTGCGCAGTTCGGCCCGGGCACGGGCCAGGCCGGCGGTGACCAGCGGGTCGCCCTCACCGGCCAGCCCGGCCAGCGCGGTGCGCTCCTCCAGCCACCGCAGCAGCAGGTCGCCGGTGGCCGCGTCCGCGTACCCGGCCACCGTCCGCACCGCCTGCGGGTCCCGCGGCAGCCGCCCGTTGAACACCGCGCGGCGCACCGCCAGCACGTCGCGCCGCTGCGCGTCCTCGACGGACTTCACCAGCGCGGTGAGCGGATCGTCCAACGCGGCCGCGAGCCGCGCCAGTTCGTCCTCGGCGTCCAGCACGCGGCCCGCCCAGTCCGCGGCCTCCACGTCCCGCAGCCCCGCCACCGCCTCCACCGGCAGCCCCGCCACCCGCAGCAGGAACCGCCGATGCAGCTCCCAGCCCCGCGCGGCGGCACCCCGCTCAGCCGCCCCGACGCTCATGCCGACTCCCTTTGTGTTGCCGAGCCGTCGCCGGAGGGCGCGGCCGTTCCTGGCTGGACGTGATCGGTGGAGCTAGTCCGCGATGTGAACAGATCGGCTGGACGTGATCGGTTGCCGGAGTCCGGGAGGTGAACGGATCGGCTGGAGGTGATCGGTTGCCCGAGTCCGAGAAGTGAACGGATCGGCTGAACGTGATCGGTTGCCCGAGTCCGCAGAGTTAACGGATCGGCTGAACGTGATCGGTTGCCCGAGTCCGTAGGGTGAACGTCCTGGCCCTTTTTTGCCGGCCTCTCGCCTCCGGGCCCTT
>WRCZ01000139.1 GCA_009783685.1 Actinomycetes bacterium | reverse complement strand
GGCCCGGCTCACTCGTACTCGGTGCCGCCCCTGCGGGTCAGGTAGGCGTCGCTGACGACCTTGGCGATGGCCCGGCCGCCGAGGACCGGGCTGTAGGCGTCGGCGGCGGTGCGGACGACCACGCCCTCCCGGATGTGCTCGCCGCGGCCGGTGACCGTCTCGCGGCCCTTCGCCAGCTCCAGGACGGTGTCCAGGTCGAAAGGCCCCTCGAACAGCCTGGGGACGAGGGGGAGTTCGCCGACGGGCAGGCCGGCGGGGTCGAGCCAGCGCAGCCGGCCCCCGAGGTCGGCGCACACGTCGAACGCGGCGAACCCGGGCAGTTCGCGGCCGGCGTCGACGCCGTACGCGAGGTCCTGCACGCCGCTGCCGTACACCTCGCCGTAGATGCCGATCCGGTCCGCGCCGAGCTTCCCGGCCAGCACGGCCGCGATCTCCGGCAGCCCGTGGCCGCGCACGGCACGCCAGTAGAGGTTCCCCGGCGCTTCCTTGAGGGCCAGCCGCTGGCCGCCGAGGCCCTTGGAGGTGACGTGCACGGTGCCCGACCCGGCGTAGTACGTCAGGCAGCAGGCGGTGCCGTGCAGCTTCTCGGTGACCGTGACGGGGTCGCCCGCGGCGAAGATGTCCGGGTAGCGCTTGAGGTTCTCGATGTCGATCCACGGCAGCAGGTCGGGCGCCGCCTCGACGTCGCCGCTCATCGAGATCGGCACCGGCGGCACCCACTTGACGATGCCGAGCCGCTCGGCGAAGTCCTCGTCGTCGGCGGCCGCCCGCTCCAGGTCGACGCCGGAGAGCACGCCGGGCCGGCACACGATGCCCTGGGACAGCTCGCCGCGCAGCCGGACCGCCTTGACCCGGTTGGCCGCCGCCCCGGCCAGCCGTCCGGTGAGGCCGAGTTCGGTGATGAGCGGCTCCGGCAGTACCGCCTGCTCGGGTATGTACACGGCGAACTCGCCTGTGCGGTAGGCCCCTTTGGCGACGACCGCGCGGTACAGGCCCACCTGCGCCAGCTCCAGTGCGTCGGCGTTCGGGTGGTCCAGGATCGTGAGCCGCTCGGCGGTCACGCGCAGTGTGGACATGGCTGTGCCCTCCCCCATGGTTCCTCGTCGATGTGCGGCCGCCATCTCCCGCCGGCCGCCGCGCAGTTCACTGTGTCGGCCGGCCCGCGGCGCGGGCCAGTGGTTTTCCCGGCGGCGGGCGGCGCGGACGGTGTGACAGGCTGCGAGCATGCGATACCTCATCATCGGCGCCGGGGCGGTCGGCGGGACGATCGGCGGGCGGCTGTTCGAGGCGGGCCACGAGGTCGTCCTCGTGGCCCGCGGGGCGCACGCCGAAGCGCTGCGCGAGCGCGGTCTGCGGCTGGAACTGCCGGGGCGGGACCTGGAGTTGCCGGTGCCGGTGGCCACCTCGCCGCAGGAGCTGACGCCGCGACCCGACGACGTGCTGGTGCTGGCGGTGAAGACACAGGACTCCGTCGCCGCGCTGGACACCTGGGCGGCGTTCGGCGAGGACCTGCCCGTGGTGTGCGCGCAGAACGGCGTGGAGAACGAGCGGCTGGCACTGCGCCGCTTCCGTGACGTCCACGGCATGTGCGTGTGGCTGCCGTCGGAGCACCTGGAGCCGGGGGTGGTGCGGGCGCCGTGCGCGCCGCTGACGGGCATGCTGCACGTGGGCCGGTTCCCGTCGGGCACGGACGAGGTGACCCGTCGGATCGCCGCCGACCTGGAGAAGTCGGGGTTCGCGGCGCCCGTCACCGACGACGTGATGGCCTGGAAGTACGCCAAGTTGCTGGCCAATCTGGGTAACGCCGTCCAGGCGGTGTGCGGCCCCGCCGAGGACACCCCGCCCGCCGCGCAACTCGCCGCCGCGGCCCGGGCCGAGGGCGAGGCGGTGCTGGCGGCGGCAGGCATCCGCTGCATCGACCAGCAGGAACAAACCCGGGTGCGCGGGGACCGGATGCGCCCCCAGCCCCTCAAGGGAGCGGAACGCGGCGGCGGTTCGTCCTGGCAGAGCCTGGCCCGCGGCACCGGGTCGATCGAAACGGACTACCTCAACGGCGAGATCGTGCTGCTCGGCCGCACCGTCGGCGTCCCCACCCCGGTCAACGAGGCACTCCAGCGCACCGCCGACCACTTCGCCCGCACCCACCGCCCCCCAGGCACCCTGACACCCCCGGAACTGGCCCACCTGACGGCCCTCGTCTCCGGCTGACCAAGCTGGTCACGAGCGCGAGAACACGGCCACGTCGTAGCGTTCGAGGACCGGCCGCGGCTGGTCCGTCCCCTCATCACGTGCCGCAGCCGCCAAGCGCTCAAGCCCCTCGTGGAACTGCTCCGGGGTCAGATGGGCGAACTTCGACTGCGGTCGCTCGACAAGCCGGTCGTGGTACTCGGCCAGGCCGGCCGTCACCGGCTGCGCGAAGGAGCCCGTCTCGACCAGCGCGAAACCACCGGCCACGAAGTCCGCGACCACCTCCTCCTCGCCGGGAAAGCGCCGCTCGTCGACCGTCCGCAGGAGCGGCCAGTAGGCGTAGACCCGTGCGTCCAGTCGCTCGCGGAAGGTGGTGCGGACGATCACCTGCCCGCCGGCGCGCAGGATGCGGGCCAGTTCGCGCACCGCCAAGGCCCGGTCCGGGAGGTGATGGATCACGCGGGAGAGGAAGGCCATGTCGAAGGCGTCGTCCGGGGCGGGCACGGCTTCGGCGGACCCGAGGACATAGCGCACCGCGGGATGCGGATGGTGCCGGCGGGCCTCGGCCAGCATCGCCTCGGAGGGGTCCACGGCCAGCACGCTGGAGCCCTCGATCCACCGGGCCATAGCCGCGGAGAACATACCCGTCCCGGCGCCGATCTCGACGATCGAGGGCGCCGGGCACCGCACGAAGGAGGCGATCAACTCCACCCAGGCCTGGAGAGACCGCTCCGGCATCTCGTTGCCCTGGTCGTAGACGGCGGCGAGTCGCTGGTCGTCGTAAGCACGGCTCATACGGATCGATCCTGGTGCGCGAGCGGCCCTCGCACAAGGCGGCCGGGCGCGCGGGGAACGGTCAGAGGTGTGGGGTGGTGGCCGGGGCGCGCCTCGGTGTGGGAGGGGCGCCCCGGGGGCGGGTCAGGCGGTGGGGGTGGTCTCCTGGTTCTCCGGGCGCATGCGGAAGTCGTAGGCGGCGGGGAGGGGGTGGGTGGCACGGGCCCGGGCGCGGATCGCGTCGTCGATCGGGGCGTCCCCGGCCAGCAGCCGTTCGGCGATCGCGTACCAGGTGTCGCTGAGCGCCTCGTCGCCCTCGCGGAGGTTCTCGACGGTGAAGCCCTCGTCGAAGATCGCGCGGGCGCGTGCCGCGTCGCCGCCGGCCAGCGCGGCCTGGGCGCGCAGCAGTTGGATCCGCCCGCCCGTCAGGGGGGCGGTGCCGCCCGCGGCCGGCTCGTCGAGGAGGCGTTCGGCGTCGCCGGGGCGGCCGGCGGCGATCAGCGCGGGAACGGCCTCCAGCAGCAGGGCCCGCTGGACGGCACGGTCCTCGTCCTGGGAAGGGCCCGGCTGCGCGGCGGCGGCCGGCTGCTGCTCGCGCAGGCACGCGTACGCCGCCAGGTAGCGTTCCGCGGACTGCTGCGGCTGGCCCGCGGCGGCCTCGGCGACGGCCAGGGCACGCAGCGCCCACGGCGACGGCCGGGCCCCGGCGGAGCGTTCCCAGCTGCGCACGGCCTGCGCGCGGTCACCGGCCGCCCACTGGGAGATGCCGAGGTAGTAGTCCAGGAACCACTCGTTGCCCGGGTAGGTGCTCGCGGACTCCAGCAGGTCGCGCCACTGCGGGGCGACCAGCGCGGGGCCGGGCGGGGTGTCGGCGGCGGGCCGCGGGAAGACGCCGGCCAGCAGCAGTTCCAGCCACGGCTTCTGCGCCTCGCCGAGGGTGGCCGCGGGGAAGGGCGTGCCCGGCAGGTCGGCGTGGCTGCGCTCGCTCTCCAGCGCGCCCCAGCCGGAGCCGGTGGCGAGGACGTCCTTCGGCTCGGTGTCGGCGTGCTCCAGCCATGCCGCGTAGGCCGCGTCGACGGTGGCGCGCGGCAGGACCGCCTCCAGGCGCTCCGCGGCCTCGGCGCGGGCCGCCGTCCAGTCGTCGCCGTGGACCCGGGCCGGGTCGGCGGCGAGCGGCCCGTACGCCTCCAGCCAGGAGAAGTCGGAGTCGGCCGGCATCGGGATGTGCTCCAGCTGGGTGCGGGCCAGGCCCGCCTGGATCTCCAGGTAGCCGCCGGTGCCGGGCTCGGTGAGCCACTCCTGCCAGCGCTGCCCGCCGCGGCCGCTGCCCCACAGGAACAGCTTGCGCCCGCGCAGCACGTCGGTGGAGGTCTGCACCAGGCCGTGGCCGTCGGCGTCGAGCGCGGTGATCCAGCGCCGGTCGTCGCCCTCGATGTCGAAGAAGTAGTCGGCGGCGTGCAGCGAGCGGGTGGTGTAGGTGATGTCGGTGCCACCTTCGCCGTGCGGCGCCGGCACGGGCACCCGGGACAGCGCCCGGGTGTAGTCGAAGTGGTAGGCGGCGTCGGCGGGGGCGAGCACCCGGGTGTGCTCGGTCTCCGGGACGGCCATGTTCGACCACCAGTAGGCGGGCACCGTGCGGTCGTGCGGGTTGCGGACCCGGATGCCGACGTACAGGAACTCCGACCCGGCCGGCAGCCACATGTCGATCTGGAACGGCAGGTCGCGCAGCCGCTCCCACTCCCACAGCCGGAGCATCTCGCCGCCGTCGGGTGCCGGGACGCGGGCGGCGTGCAACGGGGCGCAGGTGTGGGCGCAGTGGCCGGTCGCGCCGAGGTTCCACTCGACGCCGCCGGAGAACCAGGCGTCGGCCAGCGCGAAGTTCGCCGGCTGGAACACCGGGTTGCGGTACAGCAGTTCCCGCCCGGTGGGCTTGTGCACCAGGGAGTACAGGCGGCCGCCGAGACCGGGCAGGACGGTGGCGCGGATCAGGTCGTTCTCGATGGCGATCGCGTCGAGCGCGGCCGGGGCGCGGTCGCGCCCGTAGCCGTCCCGCAGCCGGACCGGCAGCACGGAACGCAGCGGCGCGTACCCGATCTGCCGGGCCATGTCGGCCGGCAGCCGGTCCCGGTCGCCGGCGTCGACCTGGTGCAGCTCGTCGAGAGGGCTCAGCGCGGGCAGCGGGTTCTCCGCGCCGAGGGGGACGGCGGGAAGCGTCACCGCGACGCGCCGCACGGTCGTTGCTGTCGTAGCCAAGGCCACCTCTTCTTGCCCGCGGCCGCTTCGGGTCGGTCGGCCGTCCGATGACCATGGAACATGGTCCGGCGCGTACTGACCAGGGCCCCCAGGGGTCAGGGTTGGGCAAAGGCCGGGAATCGGTCGCTTTTTCGGGGGTGGCCGGCCGCCGCCGGCGGCGCGGGTGGCGCGGTTCGTGGCGGCAGGTCGGCCCGGGCCGGCGGCCGTTGACAGCGGTCGCTGCTACAACGGACGCCATGACGACTTCGCGCTTCCCCGAGCCGACCTTCGGGGACCGGCTGGAGCTGATCGAGGAACGGTCCGCCGCGCTGCGGGCGGCAGCCGGGAAGGCCGATCCCTCGGTGCGCGTCCCGGGCTGCCCCGACTGGTCGGTGGCGGACCTGGTCGGGCATGTGGCCGAGGTGCAGCGGTTCTGGGCGGCGACGGTCGCGGCGGGTCCGGCGCTCCGCCCGCCCGCCGATGCCGCGGGGCCCGGCCGGGAGCCGTCCGTCGACCTGATGGAGTGGTCGGCACGGTCCACCCGCGTGCTGCTCGACGCGCTCAACGCGGTGGGCCCGGACGCCGGATGCTGGACCTGGTGGGCGGAGTCGGGCAACCCGGCGACGTCGGGGGCGGTGGCCCGCCACCAGGTGCAGGAGGCCGCCGTGCACGCCCGTGACGCCCAGGACGCCGCGGGCACGCCCGAACCCGTGCCGTCCGTCGTGGCCGTGGACGCGGTCGACGAGTTCCTGCACGTCGGGTTCGGTTCCCTGGACGGCTGGCCGCACGCGCCCGCCCGGGTGCGGCTGGTCAGCGACGAGGGCCCGGCCTGGATGCTCATCCTCGACGAGACCGGCGCGTCCGTGGTGCGCGGCGGGGCGGGCGGCGCCCCCCAGGTCGGCGCCACGCTGTCCGGTTCGGCGAGCGACCTGCTCCTGGGCCTGTACCGCCGCGCCCCGTGGGACGGCGATCCGCTTCGGCTGACCGGCGACGCCGCACTCGTCCGGCAGTTGGCGGTCTGGCCCCCGCTCGGCTGAGGACGTACCGTCCTGACGAAGGGGTGATGCCCATGTCAGGTCGGGTACTGCTCACGACAGGCGCGGTGTGCGGAGCGCTGGCGTTGCTCGGCGCCTGCTCCTTCGGCACCGCGTCGGACGATTCCGCTCCGCCGCCCGACCAGTCCGTGTCCCAGCCACCACCCGTGGGCAGCGTCGAGCACCCCCGCCCGGTGGAGTGCGTCGACGGCCGGACGGCGGGCATCGGCAGCCCCCTGGCCACCGGCACCGCCCCCGACGCCGGGAAGTCGTCGGCCGGGGCCGCCCCCACCTCGGGCGGACCCCGTTCCCCGGGCTCGCCGTCCTCGGGCACGCCCAGCGCGCCGGGGACTCCCGCGCACCGCCCGGCGGACGACGTCCGGGTCGGCCCGCTGCTGTGGCAGGGGCTGGGCACGCTGGAGTCCGGCGACCAGCACGCCCACGGGACGCAGAACTCCGGCGGCTGGCACTACCGCCTCAGCGCCCGGCTCGAGGCCGACACCGTCGTCACCGTCACCATCGGGGCCGAGCAACGCGCCCGCGCCGGCCTGGAGTACGGCGGCGGGTACGGCAACACCCCGGCGCCCGCCGTCACCTTCCACAGCTGCACCGCTGCCGCCACCTCCTTCTCGGGCGGGTTCTTCGTCGCCGGGGACGGGCGGGCGTGCGTCCCCGTGGACGTGAAGGTGGGCGACGCACCGGTGCAGCACGTGGTGATCTCCTTCTTCAACGGTCGCTGCCGTGCGTAGTGTGGGTGCCATGACCGAGCACACGCCCGACCCCGGCCCCGGCGACGGGCCGACCGAGGAGCCGGCGCACGACCCGGAGGTCCTGCAGCTCGCCGCCCAGGCCTTCGACCTGGCCCGGCACGGGGACACCGACCGGCTTGCGGCCTATGTCGACGCCGGGGTCCCCGCGAACCTGACCAACGACCGCGGTGACACCCTCCTGATGCTCGCCGCCTACCACGGCCACGCGGACACGGTGCAGGCGCTGTTGCACCGCGGCGCGGAGCCCGATCGGGCGAACGGTCAGGGCCAGACGCCGCTGGCCGGCGCGGTGTTCAAGGAAGCCCGGGACGTGATCGACGCCCTGGTCGAGGCGGGCGCCGACCCGTCCGCCGGCAACCCGTCCGCGATCGAGACCGCCCAGATGTTCGGCCAGGGCGATCTGCTCAAGCTTTTCGGCTCCCGGTGACGGCGTTCACCCCGTCCGCCGGTCCCTCACCGGAGGCTTCCCGCGAACCGGTTCCGGTCCCCGCCGCGGTGGCCGCGGTCCTGGGTGCCGACGAGCCGGCCGGGCGTCGCTTCACCAAGCTGACGCACAGCCAGCTCACCCAGGCCTCGGGCGGCGTCTGGCGGGTCTCGGGCCCGGCGGGCAGCGTGGTGCTCAAGGTGTGCGGAGCCGATGCGCCCGCAGGCCAGGGAGCGCCGGGTGCGGCCGGCCGGTCCACGGGCGGTGCCGATCCCCGCGCCTGGAACCACGGGCGGCGTGAGCCCCTCGCCTACCGCGACGGTCTGACCGCCTCGGCTTTCGGGTCGGCCGGCATCGTCGGACCGAAGCTGCTGGCCGGCGAGGAACGTGCCGACGGCTCCTTCGCCCTGTGGCTGGAGGACGTGAGCGGGGTTCCCGGGCCGTCCTGGACGGTGGACCGCCTAGGTGCCTTCGCACAGTCGCTCGGTGCCGCTCAGGCCCAGTGGGTCGACCGCGTGCCGGACCGGCCGTGGCTCTCCCGGGGCTGGCTGCGCCAGTACGTGGCGAGCAAGGACCTTCCTGCGCGCATCTCCTGGGACCACCCGACCGCGGTCGCGGTGTGGCCCGCATCGCTGCGTGCCGGTCTGCGCCGGATGTGGGACCGGCGTGAACTCCTCCTTTCCGCGGCCGAGTCGGGGCCGCGTACGTTGTGCCATCTGGATGTGTGGCCGCTCAATCTGCTGGCGACCGGGGAGCCGGCCGGCGCCCGCCCCGGCGCGGAGGGCGGCACGCAGACCGGGGCGACCCCGGGCCCGGCGGGTGCGGGCCCGCACACCGTCCTGCTGGACTGGGCCTTCGTCGGCGAGGGCGGCGTCGGTGAGGACATCGCCAACCTGATCCCCGACTGCGTGACCGACGGCCTGATGCCCGCCTCCCTGCTCCCCGAGATCGCGGAAGCGGTCCTCGCCGGGTACCTGGAGGGCCTGCACCAGGGCGGTCACCGCTGCGACGAGGGCGCCCTGCGCCGTGCGGTGGCCGCGGCCGGCGCGGCGAAGTACTGCTGGCTGACCCCGGTCATGCTCACCCGCCTCGCCGCCGGGCAGCCCGCCGGCTCCCCCACCTACGACGTGGGCGGTGCCGACGTGAGCGTGCTGCGCCGCTACCAGGGCCTGTTGGAGCACCTGGTGCGCTGGTCGGAGCAGACGCTCAGCTGAGTGCCTCGGCGCGCTCGGTGAGCCGCTCCACCCCGTCCTTGGTCAGCGAGCCGTACAGGCGCAGCCGGGAGATGCCACCGTCGGGGAAGATGTCGATCCGCACGTGGGTGGACGGGATCGGGTTGACCAGGAAGCGGTGGACGGTGTCCGGCTGCAGCGGCACCCGGGGTATGAGGGTGATCCACTCCCCGTCGGCGCCGTCGCGTATGGACAGTGACGCCCAACCGGCTGCATTCCCCTTCAGGTAGGCCGTGTCGATCTCGACGGCCCGGATCACGCCCTGCTCCACCAGCCGGTACCGGATCCAGTCGTTGCCGTCGTCGCGCCGCCTGCGGGTCTCCCAGCCGTCGTCCATCTTCTGCGAGCGGCCGGGCATGATGGTGTGCTCCGGCGGCGAGTAGAAGCGGTCCGAGGCGTCCTCGACCGCGCCCCCGTGCTCCAACGCGACCAGGTCGAAGGTGTCGAGTTCGGTGAGCCAGCCAGGATCGGGCACCACTTCGCCGTACACCCGCAGCCGTGCCACGCCGCCGTCGGGGTGCTGGCGCAGCCGGAGGTGGGTGAAGCGCCGGTCGACATGGATCGCGAAGGCGTTCTCGGCGTGGCCCCCGACCGGGGTGCGCGGGACCAGTTCGGTCCACTCCACGTCCGGGTCGAGCAGGTGCTCCGGCGCCGCCGAGACCGAGTGCGCGGTGGCCTCGATCGACACGGACTGCGGGTAGTTGCCGCGGAAGTGGGCGGTGTCGACCACGATCCCGCGGATCACGCCCGGCGCCCCGAGCCGTATCAGCGCCCAGTCGTGGGCGGCGGCGTCGGGATGCGGCACGTCGGCGGAGGCGCCGCGCCGGCGCCGGGTCTCCCAGCCGTCCATGATCTTGCCCTTGTGCCCGAAGTGCTCGGGGTCGAAGGCGGCCGGCCCGGGCAGCAGCAGGTTCTCGCGCTCGGCGAAGAACTCGTCGTTGGCCGCGATGATCCCCGCTCCCAGCCGGCGGTCGGCCAGATCCGCCAGCCCGGAGAAGGGCAGCAGGGTCTTGCGGTAGTCCGCGTACGGGTTGCCTCCCCCGTAGGGCAGCGCGTCCCCGGTGAAGTCGGTCAGCGCCGTGAAGGGCGCGGTGCTGCTCCCGTTCGCGGTACCCGCCCCCTTGGACGCGACGTCCCCCGCCTTGCCCGAGCCCACCGCGCTCCCGGCGTGCTCCGCGTCCCCGGAGCCGGCAGCCTTCTCATCGTCCCCGGAGCGGTGGGCGTTCTCGGCGTGCTCAGCGTCATCTCGTCTCATGGCTCCACCTTCGACGACGCGCACCCTTCACGTCCATCGAAACTTACTGAACCAATTCTTCAGTTGAACTTGACGGTTGGATCCAGCTCGGCCGCCTGCCGCAGTGCCGCCATCGTCCGGCGCAGCAGCGGCGCGTCCTCGGCGCCGCCGCGCACCGCGCCGACGATCCGCCGCCGCGGCCGGTCCGCGTCCAGCGGCCGCACGGCCACCGACTTGCGCAGACCTCCGGTGAACGCCATCCGCGGCACCAGCGCGATCCCCATCCCCGCCGCGACCAGCGAGAAGATCGCCGGCCAGTCGGCCGCGGCGTGCGCCTGCTCGGGAACGAAGCCGGCGTCCGCGCAGGCCGCCAGGGTGATCTCGCGCCACGGCCCGCGGCTGCCGAAGATCCACGGCTCCTCGGCGAGCGCGGCCAGCCGCAGTCCCGGCACGGCGGCCAGCGGATGCCCGATCGGCAGGGCGATGTCCAGGGGGTCGTTGAGCAGCGGGAACACCACGAACCGCGGGTCGCGGGCGGTGGGCGCGTCGACCGCCAGGGACACGGCGAGGTCCGCCTGACCCGCGGCCAGGTCCTCGTAGACCTCGGCGGCCTCGGCCTCCCGCACCGACAGGGTGATGCCCGGCGCGGAGGTGCGCAGCAGTTCGGCCGCGGGCACGACGAGGCGGCTGATGGCGGTGGCGATGGTGCCGACGCGAACCAGGCCGGCGTCCCCGCGGGCGTACCCGTCGAGTTCGGCGCCGGCCCGCTCCAGCTGCGCGAAGACCACCTCGGCGTGGCGGAGCAGGACCTGGGCGGCGCCGGTGAGCCGGACGCCGCGCCCGCGCGCCTCGACGACGGGGGTCCCTATCTGCTTGGACAGCGCGGCCAGTTGCTGCGAGACGGCGGAGGGCGTCATCCGCAGGGCGGCCGCCGCGGCGGTCACCGTACCGGTGTCGTGCAGTGCGCGGAGGATCTGCAGCTTCCTCAGCTCCCACTCTTTCATGCAGCCAGACTAAACATTCTTGGGCGGAACGTGAACTGGGACCGGCCGCACGGGATGTGCCTCGCGGAGGGCTCTCAGGGGGCGGCGTGCGGCGTGGGCCGGCCGAGGATGCGGCCGGGACCGGAGCGAGCCGAAGACCGTCGGCCCGAGCGGCGTCAGGAGGCGGCGACCGCGTCCCGGTGCTGCTGCGGGCTGACCCCGCGGACCCGCTTGAACGCGGCACTGAGCGCGAACGGGCTGCCGTAGCCCACCTTGCGGGCGACCGCGGCGATCGTCGCGTCGGGCTCGCGGAGCAGGTCGGCGGCGAGCGCGAGGCGCCAGTTCGTCAGGTAGGCCATGGGCGGTTCGCCGACGAGGTCGGTGAACCTGCGGCCGAGGGCCGCCCGGGACACGCCGATCCGGCCGGCGAGGGCCGCGACCGTCCACGGATACGCGGGCTCGTCGTGCAGCAGTCGCAGCGCGGGGCCGACCACCGGGTCGCTCTGCGCGGCGAACCAGGACCGCGCTCCCGCCTCCGGCCGCGAGAACCACTCGCGCAGCACCGCGATCAGCATCAGGTCGAGCAGCCGGTCCAGCACCACGTCCTGGCCCGGGGCCTCCCGGACGATCTCGCCTGCCAGCAGTCCGGGCAGCGGGCTGTCCCAGGAGTCGCGGGGCAGGACGAGGACGTGCGGCAGCGCGGTCAGCAGCCGGCGGCTGATCTCGCCGTCCATCTGGTACGTCCCGCTGATCATCACCGCCGCGCCCTCGGATTCCTCCGGACCGCCCGGCGCCCCGGCCGGGTCGCGGCCCTCGCCCAGGTCACCCCGGTCGCCCGTCCGCTCGGGCGCGTCGCCCCAGGTGCGCACCCCGAGGTCCATCTCCTCGCAGAGTTCC
>WRCZ01000138.1 GCA_009783685.1 Actinomycetes bacterium | reverse complement strand
GGGCGGCTAGTGGGAGTCCGAGGGCCAGTCGCGGGGCGGCGGTGGGGGAGCGGCCGGGGGAGCCGGCGGAGGTCCGGCGGGCGGCGGCGGGGTGCCGGGCGGCAGATTGGGCGGCAATTCCGGCGCGGGGCCGAACCCCTCGACGCCAGGCGGCTGTTGAGGCGCCTGATAACCCTGGGGCGCCGGAGGCTGCTGGTACGGGGAGCCCCAGGCCGGCGGCTGTCCCCCGGCCTGCCAGGCGGGCGGCGCCTGCTGCGGCCACCCCGGGCGGACCGGCCCGGCCGGCGTCCTCGCGGTCTGCGCGAACAGGGCGATCAGCAGCAGTCCGGCGACGACCTGGAACACCGCGAACCCCTGCTCGGCCACCATGTAGCCGGGCATGTTCTTGGTCTTGAACAGCAGGTGCAGGTGGTGCCAGTTGCACAGGTCGATCACGCCGTTGAGCAGGATCAGCAGGCCGAGCGCCAGCCCCAGCGGCCGGGCCGCGGGCAGCCGCCGGAAGGCCAGGACGGCGCCGAGGACGGCCAGGACCGCCGTGATCCACGCGGCGTAGGAGAAGGGCGCGGCCAGCAGCGAGGACAGCGTGCCCTCACCGGTGATCAGGTGCTTGTACAGGTGCGGCGGGTACCCGGAGCCGTCGTACTTCTGGACGTAGTAGACCTGCCAGCCGACGGTCTCCAGCGCGACGGCGAGCAGCGCGAGCCCGCCGACGATCGCCGCGACCGTGGCGGGCTTCGGCGGTTCCGGCGCCTGCGCGGGTGCCGGGGGCGGAGGGCCCGCGGGGCCCGGGGCCGAGAAGGTGGGGACGGTGCGTTCCCGCCCGAGCAGGGCGAGCAGCACCAGCGCGGCGCCGCCGGCCACGAAGGCCACCGACGTGGTGAGCGCCCGGTCGTGCAGCGGCGCGTCCTTGGCCCAGTCCGCGGTGAAGACCCACAGCCCCGACAGCCGGAAGACCAGGGCGAACAGGCCGGCCGCCAGGTAGGCCCAGGTGCCGGCGGGGCGGCGGCCGGCGACCAGCGCCCCCACGAGCGTGGCCGCCAGGGCCACGTCCAGGCCGCTGGTGGCCGGGAACACCTTGGCCTCGCCGGCGGTCTTCAGCCCCAGCCACATCCACACGGTGTCGTGGAGTCCGGCCACGTGGATGTCGCGGACCACCCAGGCGATCTCGACGCCCAACAGGACGGCGCACACCGCGATCCCGGTGATCCGGGCACCGGGCGTGAGCCGTCCGCTGACCGTTCCTCCCGCGGGGCCGGAACCGGCCCCCTGTCCGGCGCTTCCCCAGCCGGGTTGCATGCTCTGGTGCATCGGCCTACTTCCCCCATGGGCCTGCTGTTGCCTCAGATATACCCGTCAGGCCGGGTGGGGAACAGCCGATCCGCAACGGGAAAGGGGGGGGGTGAGTGGACTCGGCACGCTTTCGCGGGGATGGCCGGCCGGAGCCTCGAACGCCCCCCGGCCGGCCTACGGCACCCGCACGGCCGTACGTTGTTCAGACTGCTCGGTCCGTATATCGGTGTCACGACAGTCAAGTTGCCAGTATGTAAACGCGTTCTGCCCTGACATATCCGATGTGTCCGTTCTTGTCGAACGATGTCAAGCACGTACGGAGGACGATCTGCAAAACCTTCGCTCAAGATGCCAAACAACAAGCTTTCTTCCCCCCGTCACCCCTTGACTGGAAGTTGATTCCATTGCGAAAGTCCGCTCAACCCGCGACGCACGCAAGGCGTCGCAACGCACGCTCTCGGTCCCGGGGGATGTAACCAATGACGAGTCCAAGCCAGGCTGCCGCTGACGGCGACAGCCTCACCCTCGAGCCCGAGGGCATACCCGGCGCACCGGGTGGAAAGGGCACCCCGGATCTCGCCGGACGGACACCGCGCCAGCTGGCATGGCTCCGGTTCAAGCGGGACAAGACGGGCATCGCGTGTGCGATCATCATCGCCTGCTTCGTGCTCATCGCCGTCGCCGCGCCGCTGATCGTCAAGCTCTACGGTCAGAACGCCTATGACTTCTACGGCCAGGACGACGGCCTGCTGAACAGCTACGGCCTGCCGATCGCGCCCAACGGCGGCATCAGCTCCACCCACTGGTTCGGCGTCGAACCGAACCTGGGCCGTGACGTGTTCGCGCTGCTGATCTACGGCATCCGCACCTCGCTGGGCATCGCAGCGGTGGTGACGATCATCTCGGTCGGCACCGGCGTGCTCTTCGGTCTGACGCAGGGCTACATCGGCGGCAAGGTCGACTACTTCATGGGCCGGTTCTCGGACTTCATGCTGTCGTTCCCGTCGCAGCTGTTCTTCATCGCGTTCTCCCCGGTGGCCATCTCGCTGTTCGTGAACGTCGGCGACCAGGAGCCCTGGTGGGTCCGTCCGCTGGTGCTGATCGGCGTGCAGTTCCTGCTCGGCTGGATGAGCATCGGCCGTCTGGTGCGCGCCCAGGTCCTCAGCCTGCGTGAGCGGGAGTTCGTCGAGGCGGCCCGGATCTCGGGCGCGTCCTCGTGGCGGATCATCCGCAAGGAGCTGCTGCCGAACCTGTGGAGCACGATCCTGGTCCAGGCGACCTTGATGCTGCCGGTGTTCGTCACGGCCGAGGCCGGTCTGTCCTTCCTCGGTGTCGGCATCGCCGCGCCGACCCCGGACTGGGGCCTGCTGTTCCAGACCGGCGCAACGTACTACTCCAGCGACATCACCTTCATGTTCTTCCCCGGTATCGCGATGGTGATCTTCGTGGTCGCCTTCAACCTGCTCGGGGACTCGGTCCGGGACGCTCTCGACCCGAAGACCCTCCGCTAGTCCGCTAGCAGCTTCCAGTTACACCAGTTGTCCAGGTCGGCACACCGGCCCCGTCTCCTGCGGGCACGGACGCCGGCATCGGTGGCAGTTCACCAGTGACAGGCAGGATTTCATGAGAAACAGCAAGGTTCGCTTGGCGGCCGCCCTCGTGGCAGCCGGCGCGCTGTCGCTGACCGCCGCGTGCAGCAGCGGTAACGGCGGCGGCGGCGGCAACGGCGGCGGCAAGGGCAACTCGGGGGGCCCCAAGGCGACGGTCCCGAACTACGGCCTCGGCACCGCGGCCGACTCCACCGGCCCGGCTCCGGCCGTTGCCGGTGCGGTCAAGGGCGGCACGGTTCAGGACATGGACCAGGCCGGCTTCGACTACCTGGACCCGGCGCAGCAGTACGTCAGCGACCAGCTGTCGGTCTCGGTCCTCTACGCGCGTACTCTGACCGGGTACAAGATCGACCCGAGCACCGGGAAGACGATCCTCGTCGGCGACATGGCCACCGACACCGGCAAGATGTCGGACAGCGGCAAGACCTGGACGTACACCCTCAAGGACGGCCTGAAGTTCGACGACGGCACGCCGATCACGTCGAAGGACATCAAGTACAGCATCGAGCGCCTGTACGCGGACTTCGAGACCCAGGGTCCGCAGTACGTCCAGGAGTGGCTGTACGGCCCGGACTACCGCAAGCTGTACAAGGGCCCGTACTCCGGCCAGGAGATCCCGGACTCGATCCTCGCCACCCCGGACGAGAAGACGATCGTCTTCCACTTCAAGGACCCGCACGCGGACGCCCCGTACGCGATGGCGATGCCGATCACCGCCCCGGTCGAGAAGTCCAAGGACGACAAGGGTGCGTACAACAACCACCCGGTCTCCTCCGGCCCGTACATGATCTCCTCGTACAAGCCGGGCAAGTCCCTGGTCTTCAAGCGGAACCCGTACTGGGACCCGAAGACCGACCCGATCCGCAACGCGTACCCGGACTCGTGGAACTTCAACCTGGGCATCGGCCAGCCCGGCCTGACCCAGCGGATCATGGCCGGCGCCGGTGACGACAAGAACGCCATCGACCTGTCCGGCGTGGCCGACGTGTCGCAGATGAGCACGCTCGTCAACGACGCGCAGTACAAGTCGCGCACGGTCAACGAGTACCAGCCGTACGTCGAGACCCTCGACATCAACACCAAGCGCATCACCAACCCCAAGGTCCGCCAGGCCATCGCCTACGCCTTCCCGCTGGCGCAGGTGCAGCAGGCGTTCGGTGGCGCGGCGCAGGGCGACCTCGGCACCACGCTGATGAGCCCGACCGTGGGCGGCTGGAAGAAGTTCGACCCGTTCGGCAAGCTCGCCAAGCCGACCGGTGACATCGAGAAGGCCAAGCAGCTGCTGCAGGAGGCCGGCCAGCCGCACCCGAAGCTGGTCTTCCCGTACGCGAACACCCCGCGCTGGACGAACATCTCGCTGACCATCGCGAACGCCCTGCAGAAGGCGGGCTTCGAGGTCGTGCGCAAGCCGATCGACCCGACCTCCTTCTACACGGTCGTCGGCAAGGTCAACAACCAGTACGACATCTACCGCACCGGCTGGGGCGCCGACTGGCCGAACGCCTCCACGGTCATCCCGCCGACCATGGACGGCCGCAACCTGGTCGACGGAACGAACAACTACTCGTTCCTGAACGACCCGCACATCAACTCGGAGATCGACCGCATCAAGCAGATCCCGGACCTGAACCAGCAGGCCGCTGAGTGGGAGAAGCTGTCCGAGTACTCGCTGCAGACCGACACCGCCCAGGTGCCGTTCCTGTACGACAAGTACTTCAACATCTACGGCTCCAACCTCGGTGGGGTCACCTTCAACTCGGTGATCGGCACCATCAACGCCAGCACCGTGTTCGTCAAGCAGTAATTCCCGCACAGGGACGGCCGGCCCCGGCACGCATCGCCGGGGCCGGCCGTCCCGACCCCGGACCGGATGCGCGGCCGTCCGCCTGCCCGCGCCCCACGGAAGAGCCTCACCGATGCTCCGTTTCCTCACACGACGCGTCCTCGGCGCGATCATCATTCTTTTGCTCATCACCATCGTGACGTACTGCCTGTTCTTCGTGTTGCCGGCGGACCCCGCCCGGCTCGCGTGTGGGAAGAACTGCTCGAACCCCGACCTGGTGGCCGCCATCCACCACCGCATGGGCCTGGACCTGCCGATCTATCAGCAGTACTGGGACTACATGAAGGGGATCTTCGTCGGTCGCACCATGCCCGACGGGCAGAACTGCGCGGCCCCCTGCTTCGGGTTCTCCTTCGCCAACGACACGGCGATCTGGCCGCTCCTGAAGGACCGCTACCCGACCACGTTCTCGCTGGCCGTCGGCGGCTCCGCTGCGTTCCTGATCATCGGCGTCGGCCTGGGCATGCTGTCCGCGTGGCAGCAGGGCAAGACGTTCGACCGCGTCGCCAGCTCGGTCTCGCTGATCGGCAACTCGGTCCAGATCTACTTCATCGGCCCGCTGGCCATCGCGCTGTTCGCCGACAACCTCGGCTGGTTCGACCACGGGCACGACCCGACGTGGACGTCCGACCCGATCGGCTCGCTCAACGGCCTGGTGCTGCCCTGCCTGGTGATGTCGGTCATCTTCTGGTCCAACTACAGCCGGCAGACCCGATCCCTGATGGTCGAGCAGCTCTCCGAGGACCACATCCGCACCGCCCGCGCCAAGGGCATGGGCTCGAAGTACGTGTTCTACCGGTACGCGCTGCGCGGCGCCGCCGCGTCGATCATCACCATCTTCGGCATCGACCTCGGCAGCGTCTTCGGCGGCGCGATCATCACCGAGTACACCTTCGGTCTGCACGGCCTCGGTAACCTGGCAGTCAATGCGGTGGGGCAGCGTGACCTGCCGCTGGAGATGGCCGTGATGATCTTCAGCGCCAGCGCCATCGTGATCTTCAACATCGTCGTCGACGCCGCCTACGCCATCATCGACCCGCGGATCCGGCTCTCGTGACCGCGGCAGCAGCCACCCGCCGCGACCAGCGCACCACCCGGTAGGAGAACCCGCCCGTGACCACTCTGACGAAGCCCGAGGCCCAGCCCACGCCTCAGGGATCCGAGCACTTCCTGTCGGTGCGCGACCTGTACGTCCAGTTCGCCACCGAGGACGGCACCGTGAAGGCCGTCGACGGCCTGTCGTTCGACCTCGACCGGGGCCAGACCCTCGGCATCGTGGGCGAGTCCGGCTCCGGCAAGTCGGTCACCAACCTGGCGATCCTCGGCCTGCACAACCCGCGGAACACCACCATCGCCGGCGAGATCTTCCTCGACGGCCAGGAGCTGACCGGCGCTTCCACCAGGACGCTGGAGAAGCTGCGCGGCAAGAAGATGGCGATGGTCTTCCAGGACTCGCTGACCGCCCTGTCGCCGTACTACACGGTCGGCCGGCAGATCGCCGAGCCCTACATGAAGCACACCGGCGCCTCCAAGAAGGAGGCGAAGGCCAGGGCCATCGAGATGCTGGCGCGCGTCGGCATCCCGCAGCCGCAGACCCGGGTGGACGACTACCCGCACCAGTTCTCCGGCGGTATGCGCCAGCGCGCGATGATCGCCATGGCGCTGGTCTGCGACCCGGACCTGGTGATCGCCGACGAGCCGACCACCGCGCTCGACGTCACCGTGCAGGCCCAGATCCTCGACCTGCTCAAGGACCTCCAGCAGGAGATGGGCACGGCGATCATCCTGATCACCCACGACCTGGGCGTGATCGCCAACACCGCCGACGACGTCGTCGTGATGTACGCCGGCCGCGCCGTCGAGCGCGGCACCGTCCGGGACATCCTCAAGACGCCGGAGCACCCCTACGCGTGGGGCCTGCTGGGTTCCATCCCCCGGCTGTCGGCGGACGTCAACGTGCCGCTGGCGCCGATCCCGGGCTCGCCGCCGAGCCTGTTGAACCCGCCCTCGGGCTGCCCCTTCCACACCCGGTGCGCCTTCATGGACACCGTGGGCGGGGACCGCTGCCGCACCGAGCGGCCGCAACTGCCGGACGGGCGCGGGTCCGCGTGCCACCTCACGGCGGACCAGAAGCGTGACATCTTCATCGAGCAGATCCAGCCGCGGCTGCGCTGACCAGGAGTCGAGGGAACAAGCAATGAGTGAACAGCAGACCCTGGACAAGGTCCCGGCTCCGCGCCCCGCGACGGGCGAGCGGCTGCTCGAGGTCACCGGCCTGCAGAAGTACTTCCCGATCCACGGCGGCTTCATCGTGAAGCGCCGGGTCGGGGACGTGCGGGCCGTCGACGGCGTCGACTTCCACATCAACGCCGGCGAGTCGCTCGGCATGGTGGGCGAGTCCGGCTGCGGCAAGTCGACCACCGGCCGGCTGGTGACCCGGCTGCTGGAGCCGACCGGCGGCAGCGTCACGTACGCCGGCCAGGACATCACGCACCGCAACCGCAAGCAGCTGGCGCCGATCCGGTCCGAGATCCAGATGATCTTCCAGGACCCGTACGCGTCGCTGAACCCGCGGCAGACCGTCGGCTCGATCATCTCCGCGCCGATGGAGATCAACGACGTCAACCCGGCCGGCGGCCGGGAACGCCGGGTTCGCGAGCTGCTGGAGATCGTCGGCCTCAACCCGGAGCACTACAACCGCTTCCCGCACGAGTTCTCCGGCGGCCAGCGGCAGCGCATCGGCGTGGCCCGCGCGCTGGCCCTGGAGCCGAAGCTGATCGTCGCGGACGAGCCGGTGTCCGCGCTCGACGTGTCGATCCAGGCGCAGGTCGTCAACCTGCTGCAGAAGGTGCAGAAGGAACTCGGCATCGCGTTCCTGTTCATCGCCCACGACCTGGCGATCGTCCGGCACTTCTCGCAGCGCATCGCGGTGATGTACCTGGGCAAGATCGTCGAGATCGGCGACCGGGACTCGATCTACAACGGCCCCCGGCACCCCTACACCCACGCGCTGCTGAGCGCCGCGCCCGAGGCCGACCCGGACGACGACGGCCGCGAGCGCATCCGGCTGGCCGGCGACGTGCCCTCGCCGATCAACCCGCCGTCCGGCTGCCGCTTCCGCACCCGCTGCTGGAAGGCGCAGGACAAGTGCGCCACCGAGGAGCCGCCGCTGGTGCAGATCAGCGGCAACCGTGAGGGCCACCTGACGGCCTGCCACTTCCCGGAGGAGCCGACCACCGAGGCGCGGGACGAGGACATCGTGCTCGACCCGGCGCTGGCCGCGATCGAGGAGGCGGCGACTGAGGAGGACTGAGTCCTCCACCCATTGACCCGGGCTCAGTCCCGGCCTCCTGCGGAAACGGCCCGTACCCGGACACCCCAGATTCACCCGGGTACGGGCCGTGCCATGTCCGCGGCCGGTCGGAGACGGCCGTCACATGACATCTGTCATGCCGAAGACACGACCGGCGGCACTGCCGCGCGGAGGCCGCGGACGCGACCCTGATGGCATGACCGCACCTGCCGCAAAGACCGGGACCGGGACGCGTCCCGGCGCCACCGGAGAGAACGCCGCCCCGGCGGCGCCCGTCGTCGCCTTCACCGGCGTCGACAAGAGCTTCGGCCCCGTCAAGGCCGTCGCCGACCTGAGCCTGACGCTGTACCCGGGCGAGACCGTCGCGCTGCTCGGCCCGAACGGCGCGGGCAAGTCGACCGCCCTCGACCTGCTGCTGGGGCTGAAGAACCCCGACCACGGCACGGTGCGGGTCTTCGGGCAGACCCCCGCGCAGGCCATCGCGGCCGGCCGGGTCGGCGCGATGCTGCAGACCGGCGGCCTGATGGAGGAGGTCACCGTCCGCGAGCTGGTCGGGCTCGCCTGCGACCTGCACCCGCGGCGCTACCCGGTGGCCGACGTCCTGGCCGCGGCCGGCATCTCCGACATCCACGACCGCAAGGTCAACAAGCTCTCCGGCGGCCAGGAGCAGCGGGTGCGGTTCGCGCTGGCGACGGCCGGCGCCAACGACCTCATCGTGCTCGACGAGCCGACCACCGGCATGGACGTCTCCGCCCGCCAGGCGTTCTGGTCCACCATGCGCGCCCAGGTCGACCAGGGCAGGACCGTGCTGTTCGCCACGCACTACCTGGAGGAGGCCGACGCCATCGCCGACCGCGTCCTGGTGCTGCACCAGGGCCGGCTGATCGCCGACGGCACCGCCGCCGAGATCAAGGCCAGGGCCGGCGCCCGCCGGATCACCTTCGACCTGGACGGCGCGATCGACCTGGAGCGGCTCGGCGCGCTGCCGCACCTGGTCGGGCTGGACGTCACCGGCCCCACCGTGCGGATCCGCTCCGACGACGCGGACGCCACCATGCACGCGGTCTACGGCCTGGGCCTGTACCCGCGGAACCTGGAGGTCGCCGGCCTCGGCCTGGAGCAGGCCTTCCTCGCCATCACCGACGCTGCGACCGCCGAGGAGGCGGGGAACCGATGAAGACCCTGGTCAAGCTGGAGATCACCCGCACCCTGCGGAACCGCAAGTTCATGTTCTTCTCGGTGATGTACCCGGCGATCCTGTTCATGATCGTCAGCCTCAGCTTCAAGAAGGACACCGCGGCCGGCACCACCGGGCTGACCGCCGTCGCCTACCTGATGACGGCGATGGCCGCGTTCGGCGCGATGACGGCGGTGCTGATGGGCAATGCCGAGCGGATCGCGCGCGAGCGGGAGAAGGGCTGGGTGCGCCAGCTCCGGCTGACCGCGCTGCCCGGCCGCGGCTACGTCACCGCGAAGATCGCGTCCGCGGCGACCGTCAGCCTCCCGTCCATCGTCATCGTGCTGGTGCTCGGCGCCACCGTGAAGGGCGTCCACCTGGCCGCCTGGCAGTGGATCGGCATCGGCGTGGCCACCTGGGCGGGCAGCCTGGTCTTCGCCGCGCTCGGCGTCGCCATCGGCTACCTCGCCACGGCCGACGCGGCCCGCCCGATCTCGATGATTTTCTACTTCGGCCTGGCGGCGCTGGGCGGCCTGTGGGTGCCGCTCTACACTTTCCCGCACTGGCTGCAGACCACGGCGGGCTACCTGCCCGCGGGACCGTACGCGGCCCTCGGCCGGTCCATCGAGCTGGGCGACGCCCCGCACGCCAAGGACATCACCGTCCTCGTCGTGTACCTGCTGCTCTTCGCCGGCGCCGCGGCCTGGCTCTACCGCAAGGACACCCGGAAGGCGTGACGACCCGATGAGCTCCGACGAGCGAACCCGGGAGCAGTGGCCACCCTGGCGCGCGCAGGTGGAGGCCGCCGACACGACCCCCATCGGCCGCGCGCCGGAGAACCGCCGCCAGGCGCTGGTCAAGCTGGCCTGGGTCGGCATCTGGCTGGTGTACCTCGGAGCCCCGGTGAGCGACCTGGCGCACGGCACCTACGGGGCCCTGGTGACCACGGCCGCCGCGCTGGGGCTGACCGTCTTCGTCGTCTCCTACCTGGCCCTGGTCTTCCTGCGCACCAACACGCGGGAGACGCCCGAACGCTGGGTGTACGCGGTGCTGGCCGGGCAGACCGTGCTGTCCACGCTGCTGGCGGCGACGCTCGGCAAGTCCTGGCTGGTGCTCTTCGTGTACGTGGCGGTGGCCTGCGGGGCGGCCCTGCCGATCCGGCAGGCGCGCTGGGCGCTGCCCGGGGCCACCGCGGTGCTGGCCGTGGTCGGGATCAGCGTGGACCGCAGCGGCGACCTCTACCCGGCGCTGGTGATCCCGTCCCTGCTGGGCGGGTTCGCGATGGTCGGGGTCAAGCGGCTGGTCCGGACGACGCAGGAGCTGCGCGAGGCCCGGGAGACGGTGGCGCACCTGGCCGCCACCGAGGAGCGGCTGCGGCTCGCCCGCGACCTGCACGACCTGCTGGGGCACTCGCTGTCCCTGATCACGCTGAAGAGTGAACTGGCCGGACGGATGCTGCCGGACCGGCCCGGGGACGCGGCCGAGCAGGTCGCCGACATCGAGAAGGTCAGCCGCCAGGCGCTGGTCGACGTCCGCGAGGCGGTCAGCGGCTACCGCAGGCCGACGCTGGCCGCGGAGCTGGCGGGCGCGCAGATCGCGCTGGCCTCGGCCGGCGTCGCCGCCCGGATCCATCCCGACGGCGCCCCGCCGGGGCTCGCCCCGGACGCCGAGGGAGCCCTGGCCTGGGCGCTGCGCGAGGCGGTCACCAACGTGGTCCGGCACAGCGGCGCGAGCACCTGCGTGGTCGCGCTGGCCTCGGAGGACGGCGTGGCCACGCTCACCGTCTCCGACGACGGCCGCGGCCCGGGCGAGGCCCACCAGCCGGGCAACGGCCTCACCGGCCTCACCGAACGGCTCATCCTGGCCGGCGGCACCCTGGACACCGCCCGCTCCGGCGACGGCGGCTTCACCCTCAAGGCTTCCGTCCCGCTGAACGCGGCGCCGGTCGCGGCGGAACGGCACGGCGCGGGCGAGTAGCGCGGGCGCGCTGCGCGCGGCGGGACGCGGCGTGGTGCGGGTGGACCGGTTCCCGCGTGCCCGGGCGCGGGCGGGTGGGGCGCGGGCGGGCTGCGGCAGGTGCCTGCGGGCGGCGGGACGCGGCGTGGTGCGGGTGGACCGGCTTCCGCGTGCCGGGGCGCGGGCGGGCGCGCTGCGGGCGGGCGCGTGCGGCGGCAGGCCCGGGCGCGGGTGGGTGGCGCGGGCGCGCGGCGGCAGGTGCCTGCGGGCGGCGGGGTTCAGCGTGGCGCGGGTGGACCGGCTTCCACGGGCCCGGGCGCGGGCGGGCGCGGCGCGGGCGGGTGGCGCACAGGCGGGGAGCGGCAGGTGCTTGCGGGCGGCGGGACGCATCGCGGTGCGGGTGGACGGCTCCCGCGGGCCGGGGCGCGGGCGGCGGGCTCCGGCGCGGCGCGGGTGAATGGGCTCCTGCGGGCGCGGCGCGGGCGGGCGCGGCGCGGGCGGGTGGCGCACGGGCGGGGAGCGGCGGGTAGTAGGGTCCGGGACGTGCCCGAGACCCCTGAGACGTCCCGCAGTTCCGACTCC
>WRCZ01000137.1 GCA_009783685.1 Actinomycetes bacterium | reverse complement strand
TCTGCGTGGCCGTCACCCAGCGGGCGCGCTGACACCCCCGGCGGATGCGGCGTTGCCCGCCCACGAGGAGCGAGGCGTCGGTCCCCCGTGCCCGGCGGGCTCGTCCTCGCCACGTCCGGCGGTCGCCTCCTGCTCCACGTCCGGCGCGCCGGTCCCTCGCTCCTCGGAGCAATCGCGGGCGCGGACGGAGTGCGCGGGGCGCGCAGACGCGGCCGCCGCACTCCCCCGGGTACCCCCGTGCGCAGGAGTGTGCGCCCTCGGAGATGGGCACGACTCAGGCGGACGACCGTGCGGGCCGCACCACGGCCGTACCGCGTCTGCCGCCCCGCCGAGGGACGGACGGCATCGCGGGGACGGCAGGGGAGCGGCACGGCCGCGCGGCAGGGAGGGGCGCGACATGATCGGGGGACGGCGATGCACGGACCACCGCTGTTGTCCTGGCTTCTGGTGGCCCTGAGCCTCGCCGCGGCCGTGTCCTGCCTGCTGCGCGGCGCGGCCAGGGACGAGGCGCTGACCGGTGCCGGGATGGCCGTGATGGCCGTGCCGCTGTCCGTCCTGGACCCGGGGCCGTGGGTGGCGCCGGTACTGGCCGTGGTGTTCGCGGGCGCCGCCGTGCACTCGGTCGTCCGGCGGCGCACCCACCGCCTCCACCACACCGTCTGCTCGGCCGCCATGGTCTACATGGCACTGGCGATGTCCCGCCCGGGCGCCGCCCACGGCGACCACGCGGGTCACCACGGCGCGGGCAGCCCGCTGCTCACCGGAGTGCTGCTGCTGTACTTCGCGGGATACGTGCTGGTCGCCGGCACCGGCGTGGTGGCCGCGCCCGCCCACATGACCGCGGTCCACGGGCCGGCCGGCCGCGACGAGGCGGTCCGGAGCAGGCAGTTGCGCGGAACCGCGTGGCGGGGGGCGGCGCTGCCCGGCGGACCGGCCGGCGCGGTTCCCGGCGCCGCGGCCGCCCTCCGCCTGCGGCAGTCGCCCGAGGTCGAGGTGGCCTGCCGGGTCTCGATGGCCCTCGGCATGGTCGCGATGCTCCTTCTGATGTGACGGCTCCGGTGCCGATGTGACGCCCCGGCGTCCGCGGTGCGCCGGCGCGGTCCAGGGGGCGGCCCCCGGACGGGCTCCGTTCCCCTTCCGCGAGATCCCGCCGTCGACCGGACGCGGTGCCGGCGCCCCCCGCCCGTCAGCCGCGCGTGCCCCGGTGCCGCTCTGCCGGGAAGCGTGCCCGCACGACCCGCCCCGCAGCACCGGCGGACCCGCTTCAGGATGGAGCGCGCGCCGCCTGCCGACACTTCCTGTGAGTGATGCATCACATCCCGTCGGGGGCCGTACCCGGAGGTGGCCGCCGTCCCTAGGCTGATCACATGACGGTCGCGATCGTGCTGCTGGTCCTCGGCGCACTCGCGGCGGCGACGGCGCCGCGCCTGCTCTCCCGTGCCGACTGGCCGGAGCGCGAACCGGTGCTGGCCCTGTGGGTCTGGCAGTGCGTGGTCGCCGCCGTACTGCTGTGCTGCGTGCTGGCCATGGCACTTGCCGGATCGGCGGCCTGGGCGGAGGTCCGCGGCAACGTCTTCGCGTTCGCGCCCAGCGGCGTCGTCGAGGCCTACGGGCTGTCGGGCTACGGAAACTGGGCCGGCTGGCTCGCCGCGGCCCTCGCGTTCGGCGGGGTGTGGACGGCGGCCATGCTCACCCGCGAGGTCCGTGCGGCCCGCGCCCGGCGCTGCCGGCGGCACACCGAACTGCGGGTCCGCGCGCCCCGGTTGCCGGGCGAGTCGGTACCGCCCGAGGAGCGTCTGGTGGTCCTGGAGGAGCCCCGCCCCGACGCCTGGTGGCTGTCCGGCGCGCAGGGCCAACTGGTCATCACCACGGGCGCGTTGCAGCGGCTCAAGGGCCGCCAGCTGGACGCGGTGCTGGCGCACGAGCAGGGCCACGCCCGCGCCCGCCACGACGTCCTGCTGAACTGCGCGGGAGCGCTGGCCGGCGGCTTCCCGCAGGTGCCGGTCTTCGGGGCCTTCCGCGAGCAGGTGCACCACCTGGTCGAACTGGCCGCGGACGACACCGCCTCACGCCGCTTCGGCCGGCTGACGACCGCGCTGGCGCTCGTCGAACTGAACGAGGAGCGCGGGGCGTTCGGCCCGGGTGCGGGCCCGGAGGGCGCGCTCCAGGGCCGCGTGCACCGGCTGCTGGACGCCGCGCCCCGGCTGCCGCTGGCCCGCCGTCTGCGGGTGACCGCGTGCGCGCTGCTGGTGCCCGCGGTGCCGGTGATCGTCGCGTTCGGCCCCGGACTGCACGCGCTCACATGAAGGATCCGGGGCTGCGGAGAACGACCCTGACGAGGAGTACCGGAATCGCCGGTGCGGGCCGGCGCAGACCCGGAGCGTCCGGCCGAAGAGGCGGATCCCACCCCGGCGTCGACGGCCGCCGCACCGCTGCGACCTGCCCGGACGGTGGTTGAGGAGCGTCTGCCGGCCCCGACGATCCCCCGCGTCGCCGGGGCCGGCAGACGTTCATTCCCCGCACGGACCCCGTGGTCCGGAGGGACGCGCTGAGTATATTGGCTCTGAGCCAGTCAACGCAGGAGTAAAGCATGTCCCCTCGAAGCGCTTCCGTCAATGAAGCCATGCGACAGCGGTCGCGCGAACGTCTCCTGCAGGCCACGGTCGAGCTGGTGGAGGAACGCGGTTACGAGGCCACGACCTTGGGTGACATCACCCAGCGCGCGGGGTCGGCACGCGGGCTGGTGTCGTACTACTTCTCCGGAAAACGCGCGCTGTTGCAGTCCGCGGTGCACCGGCTGATGCACCGGGAGCTCGCCGCCGCCCTGGAGAGCGAGCCGCCGGCGAAGGACGGGGACGAGCTGCTGGCCCGGGCCATCGACGCGATCCTCACCCTGACCCGCACCCACACCACGCTGATGCGGACGCACATGGCCTCGATCCTCCAGGAGGAGGGTTTCATCCAGTGCCCCGAACAGCAGCGCCTGGCCTTCCTGCTGCGGGACACCGTGGAGCGCTGGGGCTCCGACAACCCGGAGGAGGAGTACAAGCTGCTGCGCGCCCTGCTGATGGGCTCCACGGTGGCACTGCTGCTTCCGGGCGCGCCGATGCCGCTGGCGCTGCTGCGCGCGGAGCTGTTCCGGCGGTACGGGCTGGACTGGTCGGCGGGCCTCCCGCCGGAGGACACCCCGGGGCTCGAACCGGCCGCGAGGGCGTGAGCGGGCACCGTCCCGCGGCGCGTTCGGATCGCGGTCCCGCGACGGGTCCGGTCACCGGCCGCGCGTCCGGGCCGCCGGGTTCACTTCCCGGCGAGCCGGTCCTCCTGCGCGGCCGCGGCGGCCAGCACCCGCTCCAGCAGCCCGGGGAACAGCGCGTCGAGGTCCGCGCGGCGCAGCCCGTTCATCTTCGACGTGCCGCGGTAGACCTGGCAGATGACGCCGGCCTCGCGCAGCACCCGGAAGTGGTGGGTGGTGGTGGACTTGCTGACCGGCAGCGGCACTTCGGAGCAGGCCACCTCGGCGCTGGCCGCGGCCAGTTCGCGGACGACGGTCAGCCGCATCGGGTCGGCCAGCGCGTGCAGCACCTCCTCGAGGCGGATGTCCTCCGTCGCGGGGTGCTCCAGGTACCGGCCGGCGGCCGGGGCGTCGCTGTCCGGTCGGGTGGCGGTCGAAGAACTGGGGGCCGAGGGGGTCATGAACGTCATATTACGACGACTCTCGTAGTTTGACAGCTGCCGTACTACGGTGCCTATCGTAGGAAGCGGTCCGGCGGCCCCTGGCGCGCCGGACCCTCACATCCCTGCCGTCCGAACCGAGGAGCATGCCGTGAGCGCACTGTTCGAGCCCCTGACCCTGCGGTCCGTGACGATCCGCAACCGCGTCTGGATGGCTCCGATGTGCCAATACTCGGCGGCCCCGGCCGGACCCGAGCAGGGCGCGCCGAACGACTGGCACGTCACGCACTACGGCGCCCGCGCGGCCGGCGGCGCCGGCCTGATCCTGACCGAGGCCACCGCGGTCAGCCCCGAGGGGCGGATCAGCCCGGCCGACCTGGGCATCTGGAACGACCGGCAGGTCGAGGCGTTCTCCCGGATCACCCGGTTCGCCAAGGAGCAGGGCGCGGTCCCCGGCATCCAACTCGCCCACGCGGGGCGGAAGGCGTCGACCGACCGGCCCTGGCGGGGCGGCGCGCCGCTGTTCGGCGGCGAGGAGGGCTGGCAGCCGGTCGGCCCCAGCCCGGTGCCGTTCGCCGACGGCCACCCGGTGCCGGACGAGCTGTCCGAGGCGGCCATCGGCGAGGTCGTGGAGCAGTTCGCGGCCGCCGCGCGCCGCGCCCTTCAGGCCGGCTTCCAGGTCGCCGAGCTGCACGGCGCGCACGGCTACCTCATCGGGGAGTTCCTGTCCCCGCACAGCAACCACCGCACGGACGGCTACGGCGGCCCGTTCGAGAACCGGGTCCGGTTCGCGCTGGAGGCCGTCGACGCGGTCCGCGCGGTGTGGCCGGACGAACTCCCGCTGCTGTTCCGCATCTCCGCCACCGACTGGCTGGACGCCGGCGGGTGGACGGCCGACGAGACCGTGCGGTTCGCCAAGGAGCTGCTGGTGCGCGGCGTGGACCTGCTGGACGTGTCCACCGGCGGCAACGCGGCCGGCGTGCGGATCCCGCTGGGGCCGGGCTACCAGGTGCCGTTCGCGGCCCGGGTCAAGGCGGAGACCGAGCTGCCGGTGAGCGCGGTCGGTGAGATCACCGACGCGCGCCAGGCCGAGACGATCCTCACCAGCGGCCAGGCCGACGCGGTGATGCTGGGCCGCGCGCTGCTGCGGCAGCCGACCTGGCCGCTGCAGGCCGCGCACGAGCTGGGCGCCGCGGCGGGCGCCGCGGTGCCGCCGCAGTACGCGCGGGCGTACCCGCGTCCCGTCGCCTGACCTCCACCCCGGCTCCTCACCTCCGCCCCGCGCTGTCACCTGCGGCGATACCCGCAAGGGCGACGTTGTCAGTGGGTGGGTGCAGACTCTGTGATGTCGAGCACATCGCAACGCGGAGGTGAGGACGTCATGGACGACGTGCTGCTCGCAGTGGGTACGCAGAAGGGACTGTTCCTCGGCCGGCGGCGCGGCGGCTGGGAGTTCACCGGGCCGCACTTCCCGATGCAGGCGGTGTACTCGGTGGGGATCGACAGCCGGGGCCGGGCGCCGCGCCTGCTGGTGGGCGCGGACAGCTCCCACTGGGGCCCGTCGGTGTTCCGCTCCGACGACCTCGGCGAGACGTGGCACGAACCGGCCCGGCCCGCGGTGAAGTTCCCCGAGGACACCGGGACCTCCCTGGAGCGGGTCTGGCAGCTGCACCCGGCGGGACCGGCCGCACCGGGCGTCGTCTACGCGGGCACCCAGCCCGGCGCGCTGTTCCGCTCCGAGGACGACGGCGAGACCTTCACCCTGGTGCGCAGCCTGTGGGAGCACCCGCAGCGCCCGCAGTGGGAGGCCGGGTTCGGCGGCCAGGCCGTGCACACCGTCGTGACCCATCCCTCCGACCCGGATCTGGTGACCGTCGCCGTGTCGACCGGCGGGGTGTACCGCTCCAAGGACGGCGGTGCGAGCTGGACGCCGTCCAACTCCGGTGTGCAGGCCACCTTCATGCCCGAGGAGCAGCGCTTCCCGGAGTTCGGGCAGTGCGTGCACAAGGTCGCGCAGGACGCGGTGGACCCCGACCGGCTCTACCTGCAGAACCACGGCGGGGTGTACCGCAGCGACGACGGCGGCGCGCAGTGGTCGAGCATCGCGGAGGGCCTGCCCGCCGACTTCGGCTTCGCGGTCGCCGCGCACAAGCACCGCGGCGACGTCGCCTACGTCTTCCCGCTGAGCGCCGACGCATTCCGGATGCCGCCGGACTACCGCTGCCGGGTCTACCGCACCGAGGACGCCGGCGGCAGCTGGACCGCGCTGTCCGAGGGCCTGCCCGACGCGCCCTCGTACGGCGTGGTGCTGCGCGACGCCATGTGCACCGACGACGCGAACCCCGGCGGGGTGTACTTCGGCAACCGCAACGGCGAGGTGTACGCCAGCTCCGACCAGGGCGACAGCTGGGAGCTGGCCATCGCGCACCTGCCGGACGTGCTGTGCGTCCGGGCGGCCGTCGTGTGACCGCCGCGGGCCCGGAGCGGCCCGGGCACCGCGCCCGGGGCGGCCGGCCACGGGCCCGGATCCCCGATCCCCGTCCGCAGCACCCTTGTTGAGCCAGTAGAGTGACGGATCGTGACTGCACGACCCTTGCACGAAATCGTCGAGCCGGGCTGGGCCAAGGCGCTCGACCCGGTGGCCGACCGGATCGCGGCCATGGGCAGCTTCCTCCGGGACGAGATCGCCGTCGGCCGCACCTACCTGCCGGCAGGCGCGAACGTGCTGCGGGCGTTCCAGCAGCCGTTCGACGAGGTGCGGGTGCTGATCGTCGGCCAGGACCCGTACCCCACCCCGGGCCACGCGGTGGGCCTGAGCTTCTCCGTCGCCCCCGACGTGCGGCCGCTGCCGGGCAGCCTGGAGAACATCTACCGCGAGCTGGTCGCCGACCTGGGCGTGCCGCGCCCGTCCAACGGCGACCTGACCCCGTGGACCCGGCAGGGCGTCCTGCTGCTCAACAGGGCGCTGACGACCGCCCCGCGGCGCCCCGGCGCGCACCGCGGCAAGGGCTGGGAGCAGGTCACCGAGCAGGCGATCAGGGCACTGGCCGCCCGCGGCCGGCCGCTGGTGTCGATCCTGTGGGGGCGTGACGCGCGCAACGTGCGGCCGCTGCTCGGGGACCTGCCGGCGATCGAGTCGGCGCACCCCTCCCCCATGTCCGCGGACCGCGGATTCTTCGGCTCCCGTCCCTTCAGTCGCACGAACGAACTCCTGACACGCCAGGGTGCGGAGCCGGTGGACTGGCGGCTCCCCTGACCGTCACCGCTTAGGTACGCTTCCCCGGTGACGACGCATTCGAATACCCCGGCCGGCTGGTACGCCGACCCGCAGGGCACTCCGAACCTGCTCCGCTACTGGGACGGCACCCAGTGGACCGAGCACACCAACCCGGGTCAGGTGCCGCAGCAGGCCCAGCAGGGCGGCGGGAACGCCTGGGAGTTGAACGTCAGCGGCGCCCCGGACCCGTCCAAGATCCAGCGGCAGGTCCAGCAGCAGGCCGGTGTCGCGCCGAAGGGCTTCGGCGGCGGCACCCTGTTCACCGAGCCGATCCTGGTGGTGAACCAGAAGGCCAAGCTGATCGAACTCGTCAACGAGTACAGCGTGTTCGACCAGCAGGGCCGCACCCTCGGCTCGGTCGTGGAGGTCGGCCAGAGCACCGCCAAGAAGGTGCTGCGGTTCGTCTCCAGCGTGGACCAGTTCCTCACCCACAAGCTGGAGGTCCGGGACGCGCACGGCCAGCCGCAGCTGGTGCTGACCCGCCCGGCGAAGTTCATCAAGTCCAAGGTGCTGGTGCACCGCGCCAACGGCGAGCCGCTGGGCGAGATCGTGCAGCAGAACGCCATCGGCAAGATCAACTTCGCGTTCATGTACAACGGGCAGAAGATCGGCGCGATCAAGGCCGAGAACTGGCGTGCCTGGAACTTCGCCATCGTGGACCACACGGAGCAGGAGATCGGCCGCATCACCAAGACGTGGGAGGGCCTCGCGAAGACGATGTTCACCACGGCCGACAACTACGTGCTGCAGATCCACCGCCAGCTCGCCGACCCGCTGCTGAGCATGGTGGTCGCCTCGGCGCTGACCGTGGACACCGCGCTCAAGCAGGACTCGCGCGGGCTCGGCTGAGGGTGCCGGACTCCGACTCCGCGTGGGTGCTCGGCGTCGACTCCGGCGGCTCGGGCCTGCGCGTCGAGCTCGCCCCGGCCGATGGCCCGATCGGGTCGGGCGCCCGTGCCGCGGCGCCGCACCCGGCGGTCACCGGTGACCGCGGCATCGACGCCACGAGCCTGCTCGGCCTCGTGGCACCGCTGGCCGAGCAGTTGATGCGGGAGGCGGGCGCGGCACGGATCGACGCCGCGTGCGTCGGCGCGGCCGGGATGGCCACCCTCGGCGACGACCTGCGGGCCCGGCTGCCCGCGGCGTTCGCCGAGGCGTTCGGCGTGCGGCGGCTGGCCCTGGCCGGTGACGCGGTGACCGCCTACGCGGGCGCCCTCGGGCTGCGGTCCGGCGTGGTGGTGGCCGCGGGCACCGGGATGATCGCGCTGGGCGTGTCCGCGGGCGGCACCGGCTGGCGGCGCGCGGACGGCTGGGGCCATCTGCTGGGCGACGCCGGCGGCGGCGCCTGGATCGGCCGCGAGGGCCTGGACGCCGCGATGCGCGCGTTCGACGGCCGGGCGGGCGGTTCCCCGGCACTGCTGGCGCTGGCCGAGGAGCGGTTCGGGCCGGTGACGTCACTGCCGGCCCAGCTGTACCCTCGGCCCGACCGGCCCGCGGTGCTGGCCTCGTTCGCCCCCGACGTGGCGCGCTGCGCCGCCGAGGACCCGGTGGCCTCGGAGATCCTGCGGCGGGCGGCCACCCACATCCTGGAGGCCGCGGCCGCGGTCCGCCCGGGCCCCGGCCCGGTGGAGGTGGCCCTGGCCGGCGGGTTGTTCGGGATGGGCGAACCGCTGCTGGACCCGCTCCGCGACCAGGCCGAGTGGCTGCTGCCCGAGGCGGACCTGCACGCCGCGGCCGGCGACCCGCTGGACGGCGCGGTGCTCGTCGCGTCGGCCCTGCACCGCTCGGCGCTGACGCTCCCCGCCGACCCCGCTCTGCTGACGCTCACGGAGACGGACGCGGGCACGGACGGCACGGAGACGGGGACGCACACGGGCACGGGGGACCGGCCGGCGCCGGAGACCGTTCGCTGAGCGCTCGAAGGTCCTCCGGGTGATCTCGCGAGGGCCTCAACTGGCGCTGCCCGCCGCGCCCGTCACGCCCGCCCCCGCGCCCGTCACACCCGCCCGCCGGGCCCCGCGCGCCTGCCGCGGGCCCACCGGACGCGGGCGTCCCACGCGACGCCGGCAAGCGCGGCGGCACCGCATGTGTACAGGTCAGACTCGGTTGCTGACCGAACGTGTCCGGCGTGGGCCGGGGGAATCGGACACTTCCGGACAGCCGCGGCCTTCCTCGTACCCGCCCGAACATCGAGGCCGCGCAACCCGTTAGCATGCGACGCCATGAGCACTGCACCAGGCCCCTCCTCCGGCCTCCCCGTACGCATGCCGCGTCCGCGCCAGCCCGGACGACACCGTCGACCGGAGGCGCTGGCTGCGCCTGAAGGCGCGCCGGTTCTGGTCCTGGCGGTACCCGGCACACCGACCGCCGCGGCGCTCAGCCTGGCCGAGGAGGTCGTGAGCCTCGCCCGCTCCGAGCTGTCCGGCCTCGACCCGCGGATCGCGTTCGTCGACGGCGAGGACACCGACGCCGACGGCGCCGAGTTCCCGTCGCTGCGCAGCGTCCTGGACCGGGTGGCGGCCGAGAAGCCCGGCGACGACATCTCCGCCGTGGTGGTGCCGCTGCTGGCCGGCCCCGAGGCGTCGGTGCTGCGGCGCGTCCGCCAGGCCGTCGCCGACAGCAAGGCGCAGGTCGAGCTGACCGATGTGCTCGGCCCGCACCCGCTGCTCGCCGAGGCGCTGCACGTGCGGCTGTCGGAGGCGGGCCTGGCCCGCGCCGACCGCGCAAGGCTGTTCACCGTGGCCACCGCGGCCGACGGCATCATCCTGGCCACCGTCGGCGGCGAGGAGGCCGCCCAGGCCGCCGGCGTCACCGGCCTGCTGCTGGCCGCCCGGCTGGCCGTGCCGGTGCTGGCCGCCGCGCTGGACGAGGACGGCGCGATCGCGCGTGCCGCGGAGCAGCTGCGCTCCTCCGGCTCCAGCACGCTGGCCCTGGCGCCCTGCCTGATCGGCCCGGAGATCGCCCCCCAGCTGCTGCACACCGCGGCCGCCGAGGCCGGCTGCTCCGGCGCGGACGCGCTCGGCCCCTACCCGGCGGTCGGCAAGCTGGTCGTCACGCAGTACGCCACCGTCCTGGGCATCGCCCTGCAGACGCCGCAGGGCGTGCAGGCCCGGCCGTAGGCACCGGACGAGGACCGGGGGCCGCCGCGGCGGTTCCCGCGCACGACGAAACGCGGGCGGTCTCCCTCGGGGAGGCCGCCCGCGCCGGTGTTCAGTCGAAGACGACGCAGGACACCGCGGGCAGCGCCAGGGATCCGGCCTGCTTGGGGATGCCGGTCGCCGGGTCGACGTCGAACCAGGTGACGTCGCCGGAGCGCTCGTTGGCCGCGTACAGGCGGGTGCCGGACGGGTCGAGGGTGAGGTGGCGGGGCCAGTCGCCGCCGCAGCTGACGGTGTCGACGAGTTCGAGCTGCTCGCCGCTCTCGTCGATGGTGAGCACGGCGATGCTGTTGTGCCCGCGGTTGGCCGCCCAGGCGAACCGGCCGTCGACCGAGACCACCAGCTCGGACGGGTAGTTCTCGCCCGTGGTGCCGTCGGGCAGGACGCGCACCTCGGCGAGCGGCCGCAGGCTGCCCTTCTCCGCGTCGAAGCGGCACACGGTGACGACCGAGTCCAGCTCGTTCATCACGTACGCGTGCGCGCCGTCCGGGTGGAAGGTGAGGTGGCGCGGGCCGATACCGGAACGCAGGCCCAGCTCCCGCTCGATCTCCAACTCGCCGCTTTCGGCGTCCAGTTCGCACACCCGCACCGAGTCGGTGCCCAGGTCCACGCTGACCGCCCAGCGTCCCGTCGGGTCGGGCAGCACGGCGTGCGCGTGCGGTGCCTCCTGCCGCTCGCGGTTCGGCCCGTCGCCCTCGTGCTCCAGCACCGAGCGGACCTCGCCGAGCCCGCCGTCGCCGAGCAGCGACAGCACCGTGACGCTGCCGGGCGCCGAGTAGTTGGCGGTGAGCAGGTGGCCCTGGTGGACGGCCAGGTGCGTGGGCGAGCCGCCGCGCACCGGAACGGGGGCGCCGAGCAGCGCGGGCGCGGCCGGGTCCGCCAGGGAGAACGCGGCGGCGGCGCCCTCGGGGTCGGTCTCGCTCACGGCATAGAGCGTGCGCCCGTCCGCGGACAGGGTGAGGAAGGAGGGGTTGGGCACCTCGGCCGTGTCCCCGAGCGCGGTGAGCGCTCCCGTCTTCGGATCCACGGCGGCCGCGGTGAGGCCACGGCCTCCCGCCGACGTGAACGACCCGATGTAAGCGTGCCCGGCCACTGCCGTACCTCTTCCGCCTGATGTCTTTACGGCGGCTGACAGTAGTACGTGACGTCCGTTACGTCGCCCCCGGGTCCTGCCGTCGGCGGTTCGGGGGCCCTGACGGCCCGTCTGACGCCCGGCCGCCACCCGTATGGGGGAGTTACGCCAGGCGGCGGCGCCGCGGCTCCGGCGGCGACCTGCGCGGCGCGGGGTTCCGCGGCCGGCCCGCGCCCAGAGCGGTACGCGGGTTCCGTACCTCGGGCGGCGGCCGGAACGCGGCCGGGCTCAACGCGGCCGGCTTGGCGCGATCGGGCTCGACGCGGCCGGGCTCGACGCGATCGGCTCAGCGTGATCGGGCTCGGCGCGGCCGGTACGGCTCCGCGCCTCAACCGCCAGAACGCGGCGCGGCGCGGGGTGCAGCGGCGCGGCGAGGTCAGCGAGCGCGGCCTCCAGGCCACGACGCGATCGGGTTCGACGCGGCCAGTCTCGACGCGGCCGGTACGGCTCCACGCCTCAGGCAACCGCCAGAACGCGGCGCGGCGCGGCGTGCAGCGGCGCGGCGAGGTCGGCGAGCGCGGCCTCCAGGCCGTGC
>WRCZ01000136.1 GCA_009783685.1 Actinomycetes bacterium | reverse complement strand
TGGCGCTGGCCGCAGCGGTGGTGATGGCGTTCAGCGCCTGGCGCGCGTGACCTCGGGCGCGGCGCGCCCGCCGGCCCTGGGCAGGCGGCGGCGGGCGGTGTTCACCCGCGCCCGGTTCCGGGCAGGGGTGAGGGCCCCCCTCCCCGGCGGCCGCCGGGTCCCTACGATGACGGCATGACCGCGACCCCTCGCCGCACGCTCGTTCTCGCCTCCGCCTCCCCCGCCCGCCTCGGGCTGCTCAAGCAGGCCGGCTTCGATCCCCGGGTGATCGTCTCCGGGGTGGACGAGGAGGCGATCTCCGCGCCGACACCGGCCGAACTCGCCCGCGTGCTCGCCGAGGCGAAGGCCGGCGCGGTGGCCGGCGGCGGGCTGCTGGACGGCGGCGAGCTGGTCGTCGGCTGCGACTCGGTGCTCGAACTCGACGGCCGGGCGCTGGGCAAGCCGGCGGACGCGGCCGAAGCGACGGACCGCTGGCGGCAGATGCGCGGCCGGCACGGCGTGCTGCAGACCGGGCACTGCGTGATCGACACGGCGAGCGGGCGGCAGGTCTCGGCGACCGCGTCGACCACGGTGCGCTTCGGCTCGCCCGACGACGAGGAGATCGCCGCCTACGTGGCGAGCGGCGAACCGCTGTACGTGGCGGGCGCGTTCACCCTGGACGGCCGGTCGGCACCGTTCGTGGACGGCATCGACGGCGACGCGGGGAACGTCATCGGGCTGTCGCTGCCGCTGCTGCGCTCCCTGCTGGCGGACCTGGGCGTGCGCATCACCGACCTGTGGACGTGACTCCCGTCCCGGTGAGCCGCTGAGCGAGGGCGCGCGGCGCCGTCAGGCGGTGGCCGGCGGGGCCTGCTCGCCGGCGGGCGGCGTCCCGCGCCCACCGCCGGAGGCGCCCTTGGCCTGCTCCGCCCCCGGGCCGTCCTCGGGGGCGTACAGCAGCAGCGTGCCGACCAGCAGCCCGAGGATCACCATCATCGCCACGAAGGCGACCCAGCCGACGAGGCCGACGACGACCGCGCCGACGACGCCGTGCACCACCGCGCACACGATGAGCACGATGCGGCCGAACCGGCCGGCCATCCGGTCGCGCAGCGCGATCCGCAGCGCGATGGCGGCGCAGCCGAGCAGGAAGAGGCCGAACACCCCGCCGGCCACCCACGATCCGACGGCCATGGAGTCGTGCGAGAGCCCGCCCATGGTCATCTTCTGCTTCTGCACGATCAGGCCGAGCAGCCAGTTGAGGAAGGCGATGCCGAGCCCTTCGAGCACCAGCACCACCGCCGTGCCGGTGGCTATCCCTCTGCGCACGCTGTCGTCCCCCTTCGGCCGATGCCGCTGCGGCCGTCCGGGCCGTTACCAGCGGTACTCCGCGCTGGCAGGCTACTCACGGGTATGCGAGGGGGGCAAGGGGTCCCGCGGAACCACTCGTTCGGGAACGGCAGGGCGCAAAGTTTCCGCCGTGTCTTCGTGGAGTTCCCACAAAAGACCGTCAGATCGGCCCAGGCCCGCCGCATGAGTTCGGGGCCACGCCCGGGAGTCGCAGACAACCTCCCAAGCCTGGCCGTACCGTGGATTGAGCAGGCATTCACGGGTTCTCCAGGCCCATGGATCACCCTCCGTGTGGGCAACCTCACGTGCAGGGGTGCCTCGGCATGAAGTGTGGCCAGTACCTAAACTCGGCTTGTTTCAAGGAGGGAGCCATCGTGCGCAAGGTGCTCATCGCCAACCGCGGTGAAATCGCAGTACGCGTCGCCCGTGCCTGCCGGGATGCCGGGATCGCCAGCGTAGCCGTCTACGCGGACCCGGATCGGGACGCGCTGCACGTGCGCGCGGCCGACGAGGCATACGCGCTGGGCGGCGACACACCGGCCACCAGTTATCTGGACATCGCCAAGGTCCTGGCAGCGGCCGCCGAGTCCGGGGCGGACGCCGTCCACCCGGGCTACGGCTTCCTGTCGGAGAACGCCGAGTTCGCGCAGGCCGTGCTGGACGCCGGCCTGACCTGGATCGGCCCGCCGCCGCAGGCGATCCGGGACCTGGGCGACAAGGTGGCGGCCCGTCACATCGCCCAGCGCGCCGGTGCCCCGCTGGTGGCCGGCACCCCCGACCCGGTGTCCGGCGCCGACGAGGTCGTGGCCTTCGCCAAGGAGAACGGCCTGCCGATCGCGATCAAGGCCGCGTTCGGCGGCGGCGGGCGCGGCCTGAAGGTCGCCCGCACGCTGGAGGAGGTGCCCGAGCTGTACGAGTCGGCGGTCCGCGAGGCGGTCGCCGCCTTCGGCCGCGGCGAGTGCTTCGTCGAGCGCTACCTCGACCGCCCGCGGCACGTGGAGACCCAGTGCCTGGCCGACAAGCACGGCAACGTGGTCGTCGTCTCCACCCGTGACTGCTCGCTGCAGCGCCGCCACCAGAAGCTGGTGGAGGAGGCCCCCGCGCCGTACCTGAGCGAGGACCAGAACAAGCAGCTGTACGCCGCCTCGAAGGCCATCCTCAAGGAGGCCGGCTACGAGGGTGCGGGCACCTGCGAGTTCCTGGTCGGCCAGGACGGCACGATCTCGTTCCTGGAGGTCAACACCCGCCTTCAGGTCGAGCACCCGGTGACCGAGGAGGTCTCCGGCATCGACCTGGTCCGCGAGATGTTCCGGATCGCCGACGGCGAGGAGCTCGGCTACGACGACCCGAAGCTGCGCGGCCACTCCTTCGAGTTCCGGATCAACGGCGAGGACCCGGGCCGCAACTTCCTGCCCGCCCCCGGCACCGTGACGAAGTTCGCCGCGCCGTCCGGCCCGGGCGTGCGGCTCGACGCCGGCGTGGAGTCAGGCAGCGTCATCGGCCCCGCGTGGGACTCGCTGCTGGCCAAGCTGGTCATCACCGGCGCCACCCGCGAGCAGGCGCTGCAGCGCGCGGCCCGCGCGCTGGCGGAGTTCGAGGTCGAGGGCATGGCCACCGCCATCCCGTTCCACCGCGCGGTGGTGGTCGACCCGGCGTTCGCGCCGCCGAAGGACTCCGGCCCGTTCACCGTGCACACCCGGTGGATCGAGACCGAGTTCGTCAACACCATCCCGCCGTTCGCCGGCGCCCCGGGTGACGACGAGGAGGCCCCGGGCCGCGAGACGGTCGTGGTGGAGGTCGGCGGCAAGCGCCTGGAGGTGTCGCTGCCGGCGTCGCTGGGCATGACGCTGGCCCGCACCGGCCTGGCCGCGGGCGCCAAGCCCAAGCGGCGGCAGGCCACCAAGGCGGCGGCCGCCGCGTCCGGCGACGCGCTCGCGTCGCCGATGCAGGGCACCATCGTCAAGGTCGCGGTCGAGGAGAACCAGCAGGTCACCGAGGGCGACCTGATCGTGGTCCTGGAGGCGATGAAGATGGAGCAGCCGCTGAACGCGCACCGCTCCGGCACCGTCATCGGCCTCAAGGCCGAGGTCGGCTCGTCGATCTCCTCCGGCGCGATCATCTGCGAGATCAAGGACTGACCCGGTTCCGGGGGCCGCATCCCCCGGAACGTACGAGGCGCCGGTCGCGCTGGTGGAGCACCAGCCGGCCGGCGTTCGTACGTCGGGCAGGACGTGTTCCGTACGCCGGAGGGGACGTACGGCGTAGGGGATGCGGCGCTCAGCGCACCGCGGCCCGCGCGGGCTGCCTGAGGGTGAGGACGAGCAGCGTCGCCGCGCCGGTGAAGACCGCGGCCATGGTGAACGCGGCGGTCGCGCCGTGCACGAACGGCTGGCCGTGGGCGTGCCGCGAGGCCGTGCCGAAGACGGTGACCAGGACGGACAGGCCGAGGCTGCCGCCGACCTGCTGCATCGTCTGCAGCAGCCCGGACGCGGAGCCGGCGTCCTTGGGCTCGACGCCCGCCAGGATGAAGGTGTTCAGCGGCATCATCGTGAAGCCGACGCCGACACCGATCAGGACGAGCGCGGGCAGGATGCCCTGGGCGTAGCCGTCGGACGCGCTCAGCCGGCTGATCCACAGGGTGCCGGCGAGGTTCAGCGCGCCGCCGAAGGCCGCCACCCACTTGGCGCCGAACCGGGCCAGCGCGCGGGGCGCCAGGCGCGCCGCGACGAACAGCGGCCCGGCCAGCGGCAGGAAGGCGAAGCCGGTCCGCAGCGGGCTGAAGTGCAGATAGGTCTGCATGTACTGGGTGCTGAAGTAGAACACGCCGAACATGCCGGCCGGCACCAGCAGCATCACCCCGTACGCCAGGCCCCGGTTGCGGTTGCGGAACAGCCGCAGCACCACCAGCGGGCGCTCCACGCGGACCTCGTTGAGGAAGAACGCGAGCAGCAGCGCGGCGGCGACGGCGAAGAAGGTCAGGGCGCGGTGGTCGCCCCAGCTGCTCTCGCCGACCCGGATGAACGCGTACACCAGGGTCGCCATGCCGGCGGTGCCGGTGATCGCGCCGGCGATGTCGAACCGGCCGCCGCGGTGGCGTTCGGTCTCCTGGATGTAGCGGGGGGCCAGCAGCACGATCGCCAGGCCGACCGGGATGTTGATGAAGAACACCCAGCGCCAGGAGCCCCAGTCGGTCAGCATCCCGCCGACGGTGAGGCCGATCGCCGAGCCGGCGCCGGAGATCGCCGAGAAGACGCTGAGCGCGCGGTTGCGCTCGGTGCCCTCGCTGAAGGAGGTGGCGATCAGGGCCAGGGTGCTGGGCGCGGCCAGTGCCGCGGCGGCGCCCTGCAGCCCGCGGGCCACGAGCAGGGTGGTGGCGTCGTTGGCGACGCCGCCGGCGATCGAGGCCACGGTGAACGCGGCCACGCCCCAGACCAGGGCGGTCCTGCGGCCGATCAGGTCGCCGATCCGGCTGCCGAGCAGCAGCAGGCCGCCGAAGGCGAGCGTGTAGACATTGAGCACCCAGGACATGCCGGTCGGCGAGAAGCCGAGGTGGACGCCGATGCCCGGGAGGGCCACGTTCACCACGGTCGCGTCGAGCAGCAGCATCAGCTGGGCTCCGACGATCGCGGCGAGGGCCAGATACGGGTGCCTGCGGACGGGGGACGGCCGGCCGGAGGCGGTGGTAGAAGCAGGACTGGAAGCAGTACCGGATGTAGTACCGGGAGCGGTGCCGGAAGCAGCGCCGTTCAGATCGCGCACACTGTGCGAGGACATGGTGAGTAAACCCTCCAGCGGAGAGGAGAAGCGGAGGTCGCCTCCGTTAACTATACGGAGACCACCTCCGGTTCTACAATCGCTTTTGGGGAAGACCACTTCAGGAGGCATGAGCACATGCGGGCAGACGCGCAGCGCAACTACGACCGCCTGCTGCACGAGGCCAAGCAGGCGTTCATCGTGCACGGGACCGAGGTCCCGCTGGAGGACATCGCCCGGCACGCGGGCGTGGGCGTGGGCACCCTCTACCGCCACTTCCCCGACCGCTACGCGCTGATGAACGCGGTCTTCGAGCAGGAGGTCGAGAAGATCGCCGAGGAGGCGCGGCAGCTGGTCGCCTCCGAGGACGACCCGACCGAGGCGCTCATCGCCTGGCTGCGCGCGGTGGCGGTGCACTCCACGATGTACCGCGGCCTGTCCGCGGCCATCATGGAGGCGTCCGACTCGCGGATGCCCGCCTGCAAGACGCGGCTGCGCGACGCCGGCGGGATGCTGCTGTGGCGGGCCCAGCAGGCGGGCGACGTCAAGCCGGACCTGCGGATCGCCGACCTGCTGAAGCTGACCTCGGCGATCGTGCTGGCGGCCGAGAAGGACCCCGAGGACCGCGGCGTCTTCGGGCGCCTGATGTCCCTGGTGATCGACGGCATGCGGACCCACCCCGGACAGGGCGGGCCGCAGCGGCCCGCGACCGGCGGTACGCCGGACGAGGCGTCCGGCCCGGCGGCGAGCGGGGACCCCGCGACGGCGGCCGGCCGCGCGGACGCGGACGACCACGCGGACGCGGACGGCACGGCCCGCAGTGCGGCCCGCACCACCACCGGCGCCCCGGCGCCTGCTGCGAAGTAGCCAGACGCCGGGACGGGGACCGGGACCGGGACCGCGTCAGCGGCGGCGGACGTCGGCCAGTCGCGGTGTGGCCGACGGGTCGCCGGCCGGGTGCAGCCGCTGCGGGCGGCGCGGCCCGGGCAGCGGGGCGTCCCTGCCCTCGCGGGCATCGCGGGTGTCCCGCACGTCGCGGGGGTCCCGCGCGTCCCGCGCGTCGCGGCGCTGCCGGCCGGCGGCCAGCACCTCCGCCCCGACCGGGGCCTGCGCGACCGCGACCTGGACGCCGCGGTCGGCGAGCGCCTGAAGCTCGGTGCCGGCCCGCTCGTCGCCCACCGGCGGCTCGTCGGTCACCAGATGGGTGATCAGGTCCGTCGGCACCGTCTGGAACATGGTGTCGGCGCCGAGCTTGGTGTGGTCGGCGAGCACCACGACCTCGGCCGCCGCCTGCACCAGCGCCCGGTCCACGCTCGCGGAGAGCATGTTCGAGGTGGACAGGCCGCGCTCGGCGGTCAGCCCCGCGCCGGACAGGAACGCCCGCGACACCCGCAGCCCCTGCAGGGACTGCTCGGCACCGCTGCCGACCAGGCCGTAGTTGGAGCCGCGCAGGGTGCCGCCGGTCATCACCACTTCGACGCGGTTGGCGTGCGCGAGCGCCTGGGCCACCAGCAGCGAGTTGGTGACCACGGTCAGACCCGGCACCCGCGCCAGCCGCCTGGCCAGCTCCTGCGTGGTGGTGCCCGCGCCGACGACGATCGCCTCGCCCTCGGCCACGAGCCCGGCCGCGAGATCGGCGATGGCCGTCTTCTCCGCGGTGGCCAGGTGGGATTTCTGCGGGAAGCCGGATTCCCGGGTGAAACCGCCGGGCAGCACGGCGCCGCCGTGCCGGCGGTCCAGCAGTCCTTCGGCCTCCAGTGCACGCACGTCCCGGCGGACGGTCACTTCGGAGGTCTGGACGACACGGGCGAGCTCACGCAGCGACACGGCCCCGTTCGCACGCACCATTTCGAGGATCAACTGACGACGTTCTGCAGCGAACACGAAACCGACAGTAACCCCGTTGACCCAGGAAGTTCTGCGTTATGCACCAGATACGGCAATCTTCGGACCAAACACCCCGTCAAGTGCTATGACCCGAAGGCTTGTTCGGCACTCCCTGGGCGACGGGACGTCAGCTCGCCACCGATCGACCGTCAACTCCCGGCAGAAAGGCGGCCGGTGACGACGGTCGGTGACGCGCACACGGTGACGACGGCCGGTGACGGCCGCCGGAAGTGCCTCAACGGCCCCCCGCAGTACGTCAGCTGCCGTCGCCGGTCTTGCGGGAGTGCAGCTGGCGGGCCGCCTCGGCGACCGAGCCGGACAGCGACGGGTACACGGTGAAGGCGTTGGCGATCTGCTCCACCGTCAGGCTGTTGTCGACCGCGATCGAGATCGGGTGGATCAGCTCGCTCGCCTTGGGCGCGACCACCACACCGCCGACCACGATGCCGGTGCCGGGCCGGCAGAACAGCTTCACGAAGCCGTCCCTGATGCCCTGCATCTTCGCCCGCGGGTTGCGCAGCAGCGGCAGCTTGACGACGTTCGCCGCCATCCGGTGGGCGTCGACGTCGGCCTGGGTGTAGCCGACGGTGGCGATCTCCGGGTCGGTGAAGACGTTCGAGGAGACCGTCTTGAGGTTCAGCGGGGCCACCGCGTCGCCCAGGAAGTGGTACATCGCGATGCGGCCCTGCATGGCCGCCACCGACGCCAGCGCGAAGACGCCGGTCACGTCGCCCGCGGCGTACACGCCCGGCGCGCTGGTCCGCGACACCTTGTCGGTCTTGATGTGGCCGGACTCGGTGAGCCTGACGCCCGCCTCCTCCAGGCCCATGCCCGCGGTGTTGGGGATCGCGCCGACCGCCATCAGGCAGTGCGTGCCCTCGATCACCCGGCCGTCGGCGAGCGTGACCTCGACCCGGTCGCCGACCCGTTTGACCGACTGGGCGCGGGAGCGGGCCATGACGTTCATGCCGCGGCGCCGGAAGACGTCCTCCAGCACGGCCGCCGCGTCGGGGTCCTCGCCGGGCAGCACCCGGTCGCGCGAGGAGACCAGGGTGACCTTGGAGCCCAGCGCCTGGTAGGCGCCGGCGAACTCCGCGCCGGTGACGCCGGAGCCGACCACGATCAGCTCTTCCGGCAGCTCCTCCAGGTCGTACACCTGGGTCCAGTTGAGGATCCGCTCGCCGTCGGGCAGCGCGTCCTCCAGCTCGCGGGGGCGGCCGCCGGTGGCGATCAGCACCGCGTCGGCGGCCAGCCGCTCGGTGGTGCCGTCCGGCGCCTCGACGACCACGGTGCGGGTGCCCTCGGCGGTCTGGCAGCCCTCCAGCCGGCCGCGGCCGCGCAGCACGCGGCCGCCGGCCCGGGTCACGGACGCGGTGATGTCGTGGGACTGGGCGAGGGCCAGCCGCTTCACGCGCTTGTTGACCTTGCCCAGGTCCACGCCGACCACCCGGGCCGCCTTCTCCAGCGGAGGGGTGTCGTCGGAGACGATGATGCCCAGTTCCTCGTACGACGAGTCGAAGGTGGTCATCACCTCCGCGGTGGCGATGAGGGTCTTGGACGGGACGCAGTCGGTCAGCACCGACGCCCCGCCCAGGCCGTCGCAGTCCACGACGGTCACCTCCGCGCCGAGCTGCGCCGCCACGAGCGCGGCTTCGTAGCCGCCGGGTCCGCCACCGATGATCACGATCCGAGTCACGTACCCCATTGTCCCGCACGCGCCAAGGGATCGACGACGGGGGCGGCGACGGCGGCGCCGCAGCGTGCGCGGACGCTCCAGGACGGCTGCGGGCCGCTCCCGTACTCTCGTGCCATGTCGCTCTACGCCGCCTACGCCAGCAACCTCGACGCACGGTTGATGACGCGCCGGGCACCGCACTCCCCGCTGCGCGGTACCGGCTGGCTGATGGGCTGGCGGCTCACCTTCGGCGGCGAGCACATGGGCTGGGACGGGGCCCTGACCACGCTCGTCGAGGACGAGGCCGGCCAGGTCTTCGTGGGGCTCTACGACATCGCACCGGTGGACGAGGAGTCGCTGGACCGCTGGGAGGGCGTGCCGCTGGGCATGTACCGGCGGACCACGCTGCGGGTGCACACCCTGGAGGGCGACCTGCCGGCCTGGCTGTACGTGCTCAACGACTACGAGGGCGGGCTGCCCTCGGCCCGCTACCTGGGCGAGATCGCCGACGCGGCGGAGTCCGCGGGGGCGCCGCACGACTATGTGATGGAGCTGCGCAAGCGCCCCTGCTGACCGGTACGGGTGCCGGGCGGGGGCGCCCCGCTCGCCGGTACGGGTGCCGGGCGGGGGCGGCCCGCTCGCCGGTGAGGACGTTGTGCGGGGGCGGCCCGCTCGCCGGTGAGGACGTTGTGCGGGCGGCGGCGCCGACCGGTGAAGGTGTTGCGCAGGCGGCCGGCGCCGGCAGGTGTCGGGCGTCGCGCGGCGGCGGCGCGTTCGGGCCCGCGGCCACCCGCCGCCCGGGGGATCGGTCCCCCACACGGCCGCCGCCGCGGGGGTGAACGATCCGTTCAGTCAATTGTCGGAAGATCCGATCTTCATGTCCGGTGTGGGGCTGCCGTCTACGCGCGTAGGCCATGACGGGTTACCCTCATGCGGTGAACGCTTCCGTGAACCCCGATCCCTACGCCGCGGCCGACGCCGCCGCCGCCCGCCTGCGCGAGCTGACCGGCGCCGAAACGCACGACGTCGCCCTGGTCATGGGCTCGGGCTGGGTGCCCGCCGCCGACGGACTTGGCACCGCCGACACCGAGATCCCGGTGACCGACCTGCCGGGCTTCCCCGCCCCCGCGGTGGCCGGGCACGCGGGCACCCTGCGCTCGGTGCGGATCGGCGGCGTCCGCGCGCTGGTCTTCCTCGGCCGCACCCACCTCTACGAGGGTCGCGGCGTGGCCAGCGTGGTGCACGGGGTACGGACCGCGGTCGCCGCCGGCTGCAAGACCGTCGTGCTGACCAACGGCTGCGGCGGGCTGCGCCCCGGGTACCGGCCCGGGCAGCCGGTGCTGATCAGCGACCACATCAACATGACCGCCACCTCCCCCATCGCCGGCGCCCGCTTCGTGGACCTGACCGACCTGTACTCCCCGCGGCTGCGGGCGCTGTGCCGGGAGATCGACCCGTCGCTGGAGGAGGGCGTCTACGTCCAGCTGCCCGGCCCGCACTACGAGACTCCGGCCGAGATCGGCATGGTCCGGGCCATCGGCGGGGATCTGGTGGGCATGTCCACCACCCTGGAGGCGATCGCGGCCCGCGAGGCCGGCGCCGAGGTGCTGGGCCTGTCCCTGGTGACGAACCTGGCCGCGGGCATGACCGGCGAACCCCTCAACCACGAGGAGGTCCTGGAGGCCGGACGCGAGTCGGCGGTGCGGATGGGGACGCTGCTCGCCCAGGTGCTGGAACGCTTGTAAGGGCCGGCGACGGCCGACGCGTGGGCCCGGGCCACCGGCCCGCGCCGCACACCGGGGCGCAGGGCCACCCGGGCTTTCACTTCGCGGAGGAGACGATGGACGAGTTGCTGGCCCGGGTGGGCGCCTGGATCGACGAGGACCCGGACCCCGGGACCAGGGCCGAGCTGGAGCGGCTGCTCGCCGACGGCGCCCTGGACGACCTCGCCGAGCGCTTCTCCGGGACGCTGGAGTTCGGCACCGCCGGGCTGCGCGGCGCCCTCGGCGGCGGGCCGAAGCGGATGAACCGGGCCGTCGTCATCCGGGCCGCCGCCGGACTCGCGGCGTACCTGAACGCACGCGGCGGCGGGCTGGTCGTCATCGGCTACGACGCGCGCCACATGTCCCAGGAGTTCGCCCAGGACACCGCCGCGGTGATGGCCGGTGCGGGCCTGCGCGCCCTGATGCTGCCCCGGCCGCTGCCCACGCCCGTGCTGGCCTACGCGATCCGGCACCTGGGCGCGGCGGCCGGCGTGATGGTGACCGCCAGCCACAACCCGCCGCAGGACAACGGCTACAAGGTGTACCTCGGCGACGGCTCGCAGATCGTGCCGCCGGCCGACGCGGAGATCGCCGCCGCGATCGCGGCGGTCGGGGCGCTGGACTCGGTGCCGCGGCCGGCGTCGGGCTGGGCGGTGCTCGGCGAGGACGTGCTGGACGCCTACCTGGAGCGGGCCGCGGCCGTGGTCCGCCCGGACGGCCCCCGTGACGTGTCCGTCGTCTACACCCCGCTGCACGGCGTGGGGCTGGAGACGCTGACCGCGGCCTTCGACCGGGCCGGCTTCCCCGCTCCCGTCGTGGTGCCCGAACAGGCAGCGCCCGACCCGGACTTCCCCACCGTCGCGTTCCCCAACCCCGAGGAACCCGGCGCGATGGACCTGGCGTTCAAGGCCGCGCAGGAGGCGGGCCACCGCTCCCCCGACGTCGTGATCGCCAACGACCCCGACGCGGACCGGTGCGCGGTGGCCGTGCCGGACGCCGCCGCGCCGGGCGGCTGGCGCATGCTCACCGGGGACGAGCTGGGTGCGGTCCTCGCCGAGCACCTGGTGCGGCGAGGTGCGGCGCAGCCGGGCCGGGACGTGTTCGCGGCGAGCATCGTGTCCTCCTCGCTGCTGTCGAAGATCGCGGCCGGGGCCGGGCTCGAGTACCGGGACACCCTCACCGGCTTCAAGTGGATCGCGCGCGTGCCCGGGCTGCGCTACGGCTACGAGGAGGCCCTCGGCTACTGCGTCGACCCTGCGGGGGTCCGCGACAAGGACGGCATCACCGCGGCGCTTCTGGTGGCCGAGCTGGTGGCGGAACTGCGTGCGCAGGGGCGCGGGTTGACGGATGTCCTGGACGAACTGGCCGTCGCGCACGGCCTGCACGCGACCGGGCAGCTCTCGGTGCGGGTCGCCGACCTGTCCCTCATCGCGAACGCGATGGCGCGGCTGCGGGCCGA
>WRCZ01000135.1 GCA_009783685.1 Actinomycetes bacterium | reverse complement strand
GGCGGGCCTCCGCCTCCTGCTTGGCGGCCAGTGCCGCCAGCCGCGCCTTCTCCTGCGCGGTGAGGCTGTTGAGGAGGTGCTGGGCCTCGCTCAGCTTAGTCTGCACGTCCTGCTTCGCGGTCTTGAGCTTGGCCTGCTGCTGGGTCAGCGTCGCCAGGCTCTTGGCCGCCTCGATGCGCTGCTGTGTCGCGGCGACCTGCTCCACGCGGAACGAGTCGACCGCGGCCTTCTGGCGCTGCGCGAGCACGTCGGTCAGGTGCATCTGGTCGACGAGGTCCTCGGGACTGCCGGAGAGCATGTAGCGCGTGGTGGTCTCGTCGCCGCCGGAGCGGTACTGCGCGGCCGCGTACTGGCCGAGCTGGCGGCGCGCGTCGTTGAGCGTCTGGGTCTTCTGCGCCACCTGTTCGAGCAGCTTGTTGACCTTGACGTTCTGCTGGTCGACCTGCTCCTTGGCGCCGTTGTACTTCTCGGTGGCGACCTCGGCCTGGTGCATCAGGGAGTCGACCTTCGCCTTCACCTCGGCGATGGAGGGCTGCGGCGGCGGGGTGGCGTTCGCCGTCTCGCTCAGCAGCGTCACGGTGGCCAGGGCGGCAGTGGTGATACCCACTGCCGCCCGTGGTCCCGACGTGCTGAGTAGTGCGGTTCTGGCCTTACGGTGCGTCGCCATGGCGGGCGGACTCCTCTCGGACGCGGACCGGTGGGGCTGGTGCGGGAACGTAGCCGAGGCCCGGCGCCGCTGGGAAGGCCGATGTCCGATAAGGCCCGATACCTTTTCGTAATCTTTTGCCAGACCGGGCGTGTCGTCACCGAGCGTGCTAGGAACGACACACCTGTGCGAGTCGTTCGGCCGGGGGGAACAGGGTGAACCGGGACGGACTGTCGGTGCGGCGGCCTAGACTCAGGAGGCGATGAGCAGCCTCTTTGACGACAGCTTCCTGGCCGGTCTCGACGCGGCCCACGGTCCGGCCGACGACGGCCCGCCTCCGCCGCCGGAGGGGGAGCACGACGAACCCGACTCCCTGCCGGACGGCCTGTTCGGCGACCGGTTCGACGGCCCGCCGCCGATCCGCGACGCGCACTACCGCGACGGCGCCGCCCGCCCGGCCGCCGACCCCGCGCAGCTGCTGGAGGGTCTCAACGAGCAGCAGCGCGCCGCCGTGGTGCACTCCGGCGGGCCGCTGCTCATCGTGGCCGGCGCCGGTTCCGGCAAGACCCGGGTGCTCACCCACCGCATCGCGCACCTGCTCTACGCCCGGCACGTCCACCCCGGCTCCATCCTGGCGATCACCTTCACCAACAAGGCCGCCGCCGAGATGAAGGAGCGGGTGGAGCACCTCGTCGGGCCGCGCGCCGGCGCGATGTGGGTGTCCACGTTCCACAGCGCGTGCGTGCGCATCCTGCGCCGCGAGTCCAAGAAGCTGGGCTTCACCTCGTCGTTCTCGATCTACGACGCGGCCGACTCCAAGCGGCTGATGGCCCTGGTCTGCCAGCGCGACCTGGACCTGGACCCCAAGCAGTTCCCGCCGAAGTCGTTCAGCGCGAAGATCTCCAACCTGAAGAACGAGCTGATCGACGAGGAGACCTTCGCCGCACAGGCGGAGACCCCGTTCGACCGCAAGCTCGCCGAGGCGTACGCCCTCTACCAGTCGCGGCTGCGCGAGGCCAACGCCCTGGACTTCGACGACATCATCATGACCACGGTCAACCTGCTCCAGGCGTTCCCGGACGTCGCCGAGCACTACCGGCGGCGCTTCCGGCACGTCCTGGTCGACGAGTACCAGGACACCAACCACGCCCAGTACACGCTGGTCCGCGAGCTGGTGGGCACCGAGGCGCCGCCGTCCGCGGAGCACGCGCAGGACGGCGAGCAGGGCGCGGACGCCGCCCTCCCGCCCGCCGAGCTGTGCGTGGTCGGTGACGCCGACCAGTCGATCTACGCCTTCCGCGGCGCCACGATCCGCAACATCCTCCAGTTCGAGGAGGACTACCCGCAGGCCCGCACCATCCTGCTGGAGCAGAACTACCGCTCCACGCAGACCATCCTGTCCGCGGCCAACGCCGTCATCGAGCGCAACGCCGGCCGCCGCGCCAAGAACCTGTGGACGGAGTCCGGCGACGGCCCGGTCATCATCGGCTACGTCGCCGACCAGGAGCACGACGAGGCGCAGTTCGTCGCCGACGAGATAGACCGCCTCACCGACGCGGGCCAGGCCCGCCCCGGCGACGTGGCGGTCTTCTACCGCACCAACGCGCAGTCCCGTGTGTTCGAGGAGGTGTTCATCCGCGTCGGCCTGCCCTACAAGGTCGTCGGCGGCGTGCGCTTCTACGAGCGGCGCGAGGTGCGGGACGTGCTCGCCTACCTGAGGGTGCTGGCCAACCCCGAGGACGCGGTGCCGCTGCGCCGCATCCTGAACGTGCCCAAGCGCGGTATCGGCGACCGCGCGGAGGCGATGGTGGACGCCCTCGCGCAGCGCGAGCGGATCTCCTTCGCGCAGGCGCTGCGCCGGGTCGACGAGGCCTACGGCATGGCGGCCCGCTCGGCGAACGCCGTGAAGCGGTTCAACACGCTCATGGACGAGCTGCGCACCATCGTGGAGTCCGGCGCCGGCCCCGCCGTGGTCCTGGAGGCGGTGCTCGAACGCACGGGCTATCTGGCCGAGTTGCAGGCGTCCACCGACCCGCAGGACGAGACCCGCGTCGAGAACCTCCAGGAACTCGCCGCCGTGGCCCTGGAGTTCGAGCAGGAGCGCGGCGAGGAGGGCAGCACCCTGGCCGAGTTCCTGGAACGCGTCGCCCTGGTCGCCGACTCCGACGAGATCCCGGACGAGGACGAGGAGTCCGGCGGCGTGGTCACCCTGATGACGCTGCACACCGCCAAGGGCCTGGAGTTCCCGGTGGTGTTCCTCACCGGCATGGAGGACGGGGTCTTCCCGCACATGCGGGCCCTCGGCCAGGTCAAGGAGCTGGAGGAGGAGCGGCGGCTGGCGTACGTCGGCATCACCCGCGCCCGCGAGCGGCTCTACCTGACCCGCTCCACGATGCGCAGCGCGTGGGGGCAGCCCTCCTACAACCCGCCGTCGCGGTTCCTGGAGGAGATCCCGCCCGCGCTCATCGAGTGGAAGCGCACCGGGGGCTCGCCCGGTGGCTTCGGCTCGGGCTCCGGCGGCGGGGGAGCGGTGTCCAAGGCCGCGGCGTCGCTGTCCTCCTCGATGGCCGCGCGCAGCCGCGGCGGCTCGGGCGGCTTCGCCACCCGCAGGTCCGGCGACCGGCCGGTGATCTCGCTGGCGGTCGGCGACCGCGTCACCCACGACCAGTTCGGGCTGGGCACGGTGATCGAGGTCACCGGGCAACCGGGCGACGAGAAGGCCACCATCGACTTCGGTGACGACCGGCCCAAGAAGCTGCTGCTGCGGTACGCGCCGGTGGAGAAGCTCTAGCGGACGCGGCGGGTCCGCGGGCCGGGGTGTCCGGTCCGCGGGTCGGCGCGGGGGTCGTGCGGCGCGGGGATCGCGGTGCGGGTCGGCGCGGGCCCGGGGCTCAGCGCGGGCCCGGGGCTCAGCGCGGGTCGAGGCCGTGCGCGAGGAGCCAGGGCAGCGGGTCGATCGGGGAGCCGCCGTGCGGGCGCACCTCGAGGTGCAGGTGCGGGCCCGTGGTGTTGCCGGTGTTGCCCGAATAGGCGATGACCGTACCGGCCTTGACCGACCCCGACCGGATCTTGGTGCTGCTCAGGTGGCAGTACCAGGTCTCGGTGCCGTCGGGCGCGGTGACGATGGCCATGTTGCCGTACGAGGGGTTCCACTGGGTGCGGACCGTGCCGTCCGTCACGGCCATCACCGGGGTGCCCACCTGCACCGGGAAGTCGATGCCGGTGTGCAGCGCCATCCAGTTGACGCCGGCCTGCCCGAAGTACGCGCTCAGGCCCTTCTGCGTCACCGGCAGCACGAACTTCGGCCGCAGCGCCTCCTTGCGTGCCGCGGCCTCCTCCGCCGCCTTCTTCGCCGCGGCCTGGCGCTCCTTGAGGTCCAGCCGCTCCTGGGAGCGGCTGGCGCGGGACGCGAAGTCGTCCGCGTCCCGGCTGGCGCCGGTCAGCTGCCGGTCGAGCTGCTGCGTCGGCGCCTTGGCCACCGCACCGTCGGCCTGGGTCTTGGAGGAGTCCTGCGCCATGCCCACCCCGGCGACCGCGGCGGCGCCGACCGCCGCCACGCCCATCACGGCCACCGACGGCACGGCGATCGTCAGCAGAGCGGAGCGCTTGGCGGGCTTGCGGCGGCGGCTGCGGGCCGCCTGCTCGCCGTCGACCAAGCCGTCGGCCGCGTACCCGTCGCTCGCGTAGTCGTGGCGGGCCGCCGGCTCGTCGCGGGTGGCGGCGGCGGTGAGCACGTCGTCGGCGTCGGTGTAGTGGAGGTCCGCGTACGGGTCGTCCGCGTAGGGATCACCGGCGTAGGCGTCGCCCGGGTAGGGGGCCGCCGGCTGCTCGTCGGCGAGCAGCGCGGTCTCGTCGGCGGGCGCCGGGTAGCCGGTGCCGTACGTCGTCGTGTACGCCGGAGCGGCGGCCGCGTGCGCCTGCTCGGGCGCCAGCTGCTCGTACAGACCGGTGTCGCCCGAGGCGTCGTAGCCGTACCCGTATCCGTAGGCCGGGTACGCGCCGGAGTCCCACTCCTGCTGGGGCTGCTGGAGGGGCTGCGGCTGCTGCGGGTACGTGGTGAAGGTGCCGGTCTCGTAGTAACCGGTGCCGGTGACCGTGGCAGACGGCGCCTGGCCGTACGTGTACGGGTCGTAGGTGGCGTAGCCGCCGGTGTCCCAGGACTGCGAGGCGCCCGGGTCGTACCCGTACCCGTAGCCGGAGCCGTAGCCCTGGCTCTGGTCGTGCGACGGCGCGTACTGCTGCGGGATCGCGGCATAGGTGCCCGTCGCGTCCTCGGCGAACGCGGTGCCGACGGTCGGGTAGCCGCCCGTGGAATAAGGGTCGTACCCGTAGGCGTCGTAGTCGGGGGAGTAGCCCGACTGGTGACTTTCGTTCACCGCCAGCTTCTCTTTCGCCTCGGCAGCAGGAGAATTAGCGGCGACTGTAGCCCTCCGTACCCGGCCGCGACAATCTCCCCCCGGGACCTGACGCCCAGCTTGCCCGGTGTTCGGTCGATATTCGACCGTTACGTGTCCGTTATGCGGCGTCGGCCGCGCCCGGCCGGGCGGGCCGTCGGGCCAGTTCGCGGCGGATCTGCGCGGCCACGGCGCCGTGCACCGGGAGGGACAGATGCCCGATCCCGGTCACCTTGATGTTCTTCACGAAGAGGTCCGGGTGTTCGAGGCGCGCCGAGCCCACGGGGATCATCAGCTGGTCCAGGTCGCTCCAGAACGCCACGAAGCGTGTCCGGCACCGCGGAGCGGGGGCCGCGAGCTCCTGAAGCACCTCGGATCCCGGGCGCATCTGCCGTGCGAGCGGGTGCGGGGTGATGGCCGGGACCGCGCGGGTGCCGCTGTGCGGCGTACCCAGCGTGACCAGCGTCCGCACCCGTGCGTCACCACCGAGGCGCTGCACGTAGTAGCGCGCGATCAGCCCGCCCAGGCTGTGCGCGACGATGTCGACACGCCGCTCGCCCGACTCCTCGCAGATCCGTTCGATGTGCGTCCCCAGGACGGCGGCGGCGGTGCGCATGTCGAAGGTCAACGGTGAGTAGTTGACCGCCTGCACCCGCGTCCAGCCGTTGCGCTGCAGGGAGCGGCGGAGCAGGGCGAAGGCGGAGCGGTTGTCGACGAAGCCGTGGACGAGGAGCACCGGGGGCCGCTGCCGCGTGCGCCCGCGCGCCCGGGGGCCCGCCGGCCGGCCGTGCCGGGGGTCGGACGGCGACTCCGGGCCGGTCTCCCGCGGGACCGCCGCGGGCTGGGCCGGCGGCTGCCGGCCGTGTGGGCCGTGGGAGCGCTCGGGGAGGATCCCCGTCGGATAGAGCAGGACGTGCCCGGCGAGCACGGCCAGATCGATGGCGGTGGCACGGACCAGGCCGGCTCCGTGCCCCAGGAAACTGCTGCCCGGCTCTGCACCACCCGGCTCGGCCTCCGACTGCGGGGCCATGGCCCACCTCCCGTCAGCGGCGCCGGGGATCGGCATCGATCCACGGGTCGCTCTCGGCGGGAACCGGAGCGGAGGCCGCACCCCGCGCCCTGCGGCTGCGAGCGCGGGGATGCGGCGTCCTGACAGCGGCTCCTCAGGAAGCTCGCAGGTCCGTGGCCGTCCTGGCGTCCCGTGCCGGGTGGACCACCGCGGAACCTGCGTCCCGACGATAGTTTCTTCTTGTGATTTCCCCCTCCCTGCGTCCCGTAAAACTGACGGGTCACAGGCCCGGGCGATAACGTGCGTTCACGCAGTGCTGCGCAGCAGCCGTACCCATGGAGGCAGTGATGGGAGTGACCGGACCGATTCGCGTCGTGGTCGCCAAACCGGGTCTCGACGGCCACGACCGCGGTGCGAAGGTCATCGCGCGGGCGCTGCGGGACGCCGGTATGGAGGTCATCTACACCGGACTGCACCAGACGCCGGAGCAGGTCGTGGACACCGCGATCCAGGAGGACGCCGACGCGATCGGCCTCTCGATCCTGTCCGGCGCGCACATGACGCTGTTCGCCAAGGTGATCGAGCTGCTCAAGGAGCGCGACGCCGAGGACATCAAGGTCTTCGGCGGCGGCATCATCCCCGAGGCCGACATCCCGCCGCTCAAGGAACTGGGCGTCGCCGCCATCTTCACGCCGGGCACGGCCACCGGGGACGTCGTCGGCTGGGTGAAGGCGAACGTCCGCCAGCCGGCCGACGCCTGAGATCCCGCCCCTCCGCAGGTGGGCCGGGCCCACGGGTCTCACCCTGCGTGACCGGCGGCTCCTACCGGAGCGGCCTGCGTACCCCCGCGGGGTATCGGCATGCCCCGCAGCTCGGCCAGCATCACGGCGCGTAGCCGCAGCGTGCCGGTGAGCCGCTGGAACGCCTCCGCCCAGTACGTGCCGGCGCCCGGCGAGCCGTCCCGCGGCTCCTCCGCGGCCGCGGTCAGCGCGGCGACCTGGTCCGCCGCGTCCGGGTCCAGGCAGCGCTCGGCCAGGCCCATCACGCCGCTGAAGCTCCACGGGTAGCTGCCGCCGTCCCGGGCGATCTCCAGCGCGTCCACCACCGCCCGTCCCAGCGGGCGGGACCACGGCACCGCGCACACCCCGAGCATCTGGAACGCCTCCGACAGCCCGTGCGCCTCGACGAACCGGGCCACCCACTCCGCGCGCTCCGGCGCCGGCAGGATCGACAGCAGCTTCGCCGGGTCGCCGACGGCGGCGAGCGGTGCCGACGACTGCGGCGGCGGCCCCAGCAGCGCCCGCGCCCACCCGGTGTCGCGCTGCCGGACCGCGGCCCGGCACCAGGCGGCATGCAGGTCGGGCTGCCAGTCGTCCAGCACGGGCAGCGCGATGATCTCGTCCGGGGTGCGGCCGCCGAACCGCTCCGGCCATGCCGACAGCGGCGCCGAGTCCACCAGCTGGCCCAGCCACCAGGCGCGTTCACCCCGCCCGCTGGGCGGCTTGGCGGCCACCCCGTCCCGTTCCATCGCCGGGTCGCAGGCGTAGGGGGCCTCCACGGTGATGCCGTCAGGCCCCAGGGAGACGCAGCTGCGGGCCCGGTCCGCCATCCGCGCGGCCAGCGCGGAACCCGGCAGCGCGGAGAGCAGTTCCGCCGCGGTCGTCCTGACGTTGCGGCTGCGGTCGGACAGCGCCTGCTCCAGGAACTCCTCGTCCGCGGCGGACAGCCCGGTGCGCAGCGCGTCGAGGAACATCAGCCGGTCCTCGGCGCGTTCGGTGCGCCACGACGAGTCGAGCAGGGCGAGGGCCGCGGCGGGGTCGGCCAGCCGCATCCGGGTCAGCAGCGCGATCCGCTCGGCGAACAGGCCCTCCTCCCACAGCTTCCGCGCGTCCCCGTCCTGGGCCGCGACCGCGCCCTGGCCGGCGCGCAGCGCGAACTTCCAGTCCGGGTTGAGGGCGGCCAGCCACAGGCCGCGCGGGCCCGCGAGGGCCAGGGCGTCCGCCCGCAGGTCGGTGCGGGCGCGGGCCGCGTCGAGCAGGGCGGGCAGCAGCGCGTGCGGCGCGGCGTAGCCCTCGCGGCGGGCCGCCGCCAGCCACTGCGGCAGCAGCTCCGCCAGGTTCGGCGCGGCGCCGCGCCGCCCCCGTGCGGCGTCGGCCGTCCGGTCGGCCAGCAGCATCGCCAGCCGCCGCCGGGCCGCCTGCGGCAGTTCCGGCCGCCGATCCGCGGGCGCGGCCGCCGGCCGCTGCCCGGCCACCGCCGGCCGCACCCCCGCGCGGCGCCGCACCACCCCGCCGGCCGCCGCATCCAGCAACGCGGCCGCCGCTTCCTCCGCGTCCCCCACGACCCCAGCCGGCCGCCGCCGCTCCGTCCCGAGCAGCGCGCTCCCGACCAGGTCATCCCAACTCCCCATCCCCGTCCCCTCTCCCATGCGTCGTCCGTCCCCTCCCCCGCCCTGCCGCGACCCGAGTTCCGCGGTCGCATCCCCGTTACCGCTCGTCGCCGCTTCCTCGGCGCTCCTTCGGCGGGTGCCGCGGGCCGGGCCGCTGCTGGTTCTTCGCCGTGGCCGCACCCTGGTCACCGCTCGTCGCTGCTCCCTCGGCCGGTGACGATGGTCGAGTCGCCGCTGGTTCTTCGCCTTGGTCGCGGCCTCGTTGCCGTTTCTCGTGGCCCCCTCGACCGGCGCCGTGGGCCGGGCCGCACCTCGTGCTTCGCTGCGGCCGTACCGGTCGCACCCCCGTTGCCGCTTGTTGCCGCTTCCTCGGCCGGTGCCGCGGGTCGGGCTGCTGGTGGTTCTTCGCCGTGGCGGCACCCCCGTTGCCGTTCCTCGTGGCTCCCTCGGCGGGTGCCGCGGGTCGGTCCGCCCCGCGTACTTCGCCGCGGCCGTGCACGCTCCAGGTGCCGGCTGCCGGCCAGCGCTTTCGGGTGCCGCGGCCGCGCGGGTGTCATGGAGCGAGGGGGACCGGGGCCGGGGCGGAGGCGGGCCAGGCGGCCAGGGGGCGGAAACCGGTGGGGCCGAGTTCGCCGAAGGCCGTGACGGGGTGACCGCCCGACAGCGCGGCGAGGCGCCACTGGGGCGCGCCCCCGGCGACGGGTATCGCTTCCTCGCGCGTCGCGTCGGCGACCTGCCACCGCACGTCCCCCGGTATCGGTACCACGTCCGCCAGGACGACCGGCCACGCGTCCAGCCAGGGATCGTCGGCCAGCGCCACCCCGTAGGAGTCCAGTGCGGCGGCGACCGCCACGCCCCGTGGCGCCGCCTCGGCCGGCGCCGTCCCGTGCTGGGTGCCCAGCACCGCCCGCAGCGGAAGGGCAGACGGGTAGTAGGCCACCTCCGCGTCGATCACCACCCCGACCGGCAGCACGAGTTCAGGCGCCCGCCCCGCCGCCCCGAACGACAGCAGCAGCGCGAACCGCCCGGCCGCCTCGTCGTACAGCCATATGCGGCGCGTGGTCAGCCGATCGTCCGCCGTGTCGTACTGCGCGAGCACCAGCCAGTGGCCGCGCACCGTCGGCCCGGCCAGCAACTCCGCGCTGTCCACGGTGAATCCGACCCTCGTCCGGACCGTCTCGGCCAGTGGCACCGGCAGCCGCTCGCGGCCGAGGTAGCCGCGCGCGAGCAGATGCAGCAGCGCCGTCTCCTCCAGCATGCGCGACGGCCAGTCGCCCCCGCCGGCCGGCACCGCCCCCAAGTCCCTTACGCGCGCGGCGAGTCCGGGCGCCTGCGCGTCGACCATGCGGGCCGCCACCTCGTCCCACTGCTTGTACCCGTCGCGGTCGGCGCCCGCGAGGCCGCCGCGCAGCAGGTCGGTGAGCCGCTGCTCCAGCTCCGCGGCGCCGCCCTCCACGCGTATCGCCCGGCGGTCGGCCCGCCGCTTGGCCGCCTCGGGATCGGCGGGCCCGGCGGCCTTCTCCGCCGCCGGGCCGGCCGCCTGCGACTCCGCCTTCTTCCGCCGTGCCGCCGTCCACTGCTCCACCCATTCCGGCGCGCCCGCGGGCGCGATCGGCCCGGCGGCCCCCTCCGCCCAGAGCAGCAGCAGCCCCAGCGCGTGCTTGCAGGGGAACTTGCGGCTCGGGCAGGAGCAGCGGAACGCCGGACCGCTGACGTCCACCACCGTCTGGTACGGCGTGCTGCCGCTGCCCTTGCACAGCCCCCACACCGCCGCGCCGGCCACTCCCGTGCCGGACCACGGCGAGGGCGTCGCGAGCCTGGCGCCCGCCTTTCGTGATGCCGCGTCAGGCGCCAGCGCGAGCACCTGATCCGCGGTCCACCGCGCTTCGGTCTCCATGCCCACGACCGTAGATCGCCCCTCTGACAATCGCCCTGACCTGCCCGGATCGCTGTCCGTGACGGATTGTCAGTGGCGGGGTGCATCGTGGAGATCAGCAAACGGAACGAGCCCGGGCCGCCACGGTCCCGGCGAGTGAGTGGGGGAGAGCCATGTCCGAATCGACGAGTACGACCGCGGCCGTCGCGGGTGCCGCGACCGGCGCCGAGCAGGCGCTGCGGCCGCACGCCGAGAACGCCTTCGCGGCCGAACTCGCCGCGCTGGCCGCCGCGGACGACCGCCCGCGCCCGGCCCGATGGAACCTCTCGCCGTGGGCCGTCGCCACCTACCTCCTCGGCGGCACGCTGCCGGACGGCACGGTCGTCACGCCCAAGTACGTCGGCCCGCGCCGCATCGTCGAGGTGGCCGTCACGACCCTGGCCACCGACCGGGCGCTACTGCTGCTCGGCGTGCCCGGCACCGCCAAGACCTGGGTGTCCGAGCACCTCGCCGCGGCCGTCAGCGGCGACTCGACGCTGCTGGTGCAGGGCACGGCCGGCACGCCGGAGGAGGCCATCCGCTACGGCTGGAACTACGCCCAGCTGCTCACGCACGGCCCCAGCAGGAACGCGCTGGTGTCCAGCCCGGTCATGCGGGCGATGGCGGAGGGCCGCATCGCCCGCGTCGAGGAGCTGACCCGCATCCCCGCCGACGTCCAGGACACGCTCATCACGATCCTGTCCGAGAAGACGCTGCCGATACCGGAGTTGGGCACCGAGACCCAGGCCGTGCGCGGGTTCAACCTGATCGCGACGGCGAACGACCGCGACCGCGGGGTCAACGACCTGTCGAGCGCGCTGCGCCGCCGCTTCAACACGGTGGTGCTGCCGCTGCCCGCCACGGCCGAGGACGAGGTGGACATCGTCTCGCGCCGCGTCGACCAGATCGGCCTCAGCCTCGACCTGCCCGCCGCGCCGCAGGGCGCCGACGAGATCCGCCGCGTCGTGACCGTCTTCCGCGAGCTGCGCGGCGGCATCACCGAGGACGGCCGGACGAAGGTCAAGTCCCCCTCCGGGACGCTCTCCACCGCCGAGGCGATCTCCGTGGTCACCAACGGGCTGGCGCTGGCCGCCCACTTCGGCGACGGAGTGCTGCGCGCCGGCGACGTCGCGGCGGGCATCCTCGGCGCGGTGGTCCGCGACCCGGCCGCCGACCGGCTGGTCTGGCAGGAGTACCTGGAGACGGTCGTGCGCGAGCGGGACGGCTGGAAGGACTTCTACCGGGCCTGCCGCGAGGTGTCGGTATGAGCGGCGCCGACGAGGGCCTCCTGCTGCTGGGGGTGCGCCACCACGGCCCTGGCTCGGCCCGCGCGGTGGCCGCCGCGCTGGACGCCTACCGGCCGAGTTGCGTCCTGATCGAGGGCCCGCCGGAGGCCGACGCGCTGGCCGTGCTCGCCGCCGACCCGGCGATGCGGCCCCCGGTGGCGCTGCTGGCCCATGTCGTGGACGACCCGGCGCGCGCGGGCTTCTGGCCGTTCGCCGAGTTCTCCCCGGAGT
>WRCZ01000134.1 GCA_009783685.1 Actinomycetes bacterium | reverse complement strand
CGCCTGCTGGAGAAGTACGGCAAGGCCACCCCCGAGGCCCTCGTGGAGTCCGCCCTGTGGGAGGCGTCGCTCTTCGAGGAGCACGACTTCCGCGACATCAAGATCTCGGTCAAGCACAACGACCCGGTCGTGATGGTGAACGCCTACCGGCTGCTCGCCCAGAAGTGCGACTACCCGCTGCACCTCGGCGTCACCGAGGCCGGCCCCGCCTTCCAGGGCACCATCAAGTCCGCGGTCGCCTTCGGCGCGCTGCTGGCCGAGGGCATCGGCGACACCATCCGCGTCTCGCTGTCCGCCCCGCCGGCCGAGGAGGTCAAGGTCGGCATCCAGATCCTGGAGTCGCTCAACCTGCGCCAGCGCCGCCTGGAGATCGTCTCCTGCCCGTCCTGCGGCCGCGCCCAGGTCGACGTCTACAAGCTCGCCGACCAGGTCTCCGCGGGCCTGGAGGGCATGGAGGTGCCGCTGCGCGTCGCGGTCATGGGCTGCGTCGTCAACGGCCCCGGCGAGGCCCGCGAGGCCGACCTGGGCGTCGCCTCCGGCAACGGCAAGGGCCAGATCTTCGTCAAGGGCGAGGTCATCAAGACCGTGCCCGAGTCGAAGATCGTGGAGACGCTGATCGAGGAGGCCATGAAGCTGGCCGAGCAGATGGAGGCCGACGGCGTGCTGTCCGGCGAGCCCGAGGTGAGCGTCTCCTGAAGCGGACCCGGCCGGCCACCCGGCGCGGCGGCGGGAGGTAAAGTGCGGGGACCATCGTTTGCCGTCGCCCGCGGCCCGCACGGTGAGGCGCCCGCATGCTGACCCACTCCACTGCCCGAGTCCTGGAACCCGGAGACCTGGACGCCGCACTCGCGGTCCTCGACCGCGACCCGGTGGCCAACGCCTTCGTGACCTCGCGGGTCACCATCGCCGGCCTGGACCCGTGGCGGCTCGGCGGTGAGATGTGGGGCTGGTACTCCGGCGGCCGGCTCACCTCGCTCTGCTACGCCGGGGCCAACCTGGTCCCGATCTGCGCCACCGCGGAGGCCGTCCGGGCGTTCGCCGAGCGCGCCCGGCGGGCCGGCCGCCGCTGCTCGTCGATCGTCGGCCCCGCGGAGGCCACCGCCGACCTGTGGGCGCAGCTCGAACCGCACTGGGGGCCGGCCCGCGAGATCCGCGCCCACCAGCCGCTGATGACGACCCGTGCGCTGCCCGTGGAGGTCGCGCCCGACCCGCTGGTGCGCCGGGTGCGGCGGGACGAGATGGACGTGATCCTGCCGGCCTGCGTGGCGATGTTCACCGAGGAGGTCGGGGTGTCCCCGCTCGCCGGGGACGGCGGCCTGCTCTACCAGGCGCGGGTCGCCGAACTGGTCTCCACCGGCCGCGCCTTCGCCCGCATCGAGGACGGCCAGGTGGTCTTCAAGGCGGAGATCGGCGCGGTCACCCGGCACAGCTGCCAGATCCAGGGCGTGTGGGTGGCGCCGGCGCACCGCGGCCGCGGCCTGTCCGAGACCGGCATGGCGGCGGTGCTGCACTACGCGCTGCACGACGTGGCACCGGTGGTCAGCCTCTACGTCAACGACTTCAACGTGCCCGCCCGCGCCGCCTACCGCCGCGTCGGATTCACCGAGGTCGGCGCGTTCATGAGCGTGCTGTTCTAGGCGCGGGCGGCCCGGGACCTGCGGCCTCCCGCAGCGCAGCGGCCCACCGACCGCCCACCGACCGCCCACCGACCGCCCGCCGCCCGGGGCCGCCGTGTCCGGATCCTGGGTGCGAGGCGAGGCGGGGCGGCCCGCACCGGTAGGGTCGCCGGACATGGAGAACGTGGTGGTCGGCCCGCTCGACCTCGCCGCACGCGTCGACGAGGCGCTGGCCGTACAGGCGGTCGCCTTCGGGCTCGGGCCCGAAGAGGTCGCCATCCGCCGGCAGATCGTGCTGCGGCACCTGGGCGTCCCCGGGGCCCGGGCGTTCGGCGCGCAGACCGAGGGCGGGCGGCTGGTCGGCTTCGTCTACGGCCTGCCCAACGACCGCACCCACTGGTGGTCCAGCGTCGTCCAGCCGTACCTGCGCAGGACCGGCAACGACCACTGGCTCGACGACGCGTTCGTGATCACCGAACTGCACGTGCTGCCCGACTTCCAGGGCCGCGGCATCGGGTGCCGGCTGATCACCGAGATCACCGACACCGCGACCGAGCCGCGCAGCATCCTGTCGGCGATCGACGGCGAGAGCCCGGCCCGGCACCTGTACCGCCATCTGGGCTACCGCGACCTGGCCCGCCCGGTGCACTTCCCGAGCGCCAGCCGGCCGTACGCGGTGATGGGCGCGTCGCTGCCCCTGCTTCGCCGAGGCCGGATGCCGCTGCCCGGTGCCCGGGACGGGCGGGAATAACCGGTACGTCCGGCCGCCGCGGCGCCGGTATCCTCGCCGGACCCTCAGCACCTGATGCCCCCTCGGAGGCCCGCCATGGTCCAGCGCATGTCCCGACTGCTGCTCAAGACGCTGCGCGACGCCCCGGCCGACGCCGAGACGACCAGCCACCAGCTGCTCGTGCGGGCCGGGTACGTGCGGCGCTCGTCGGCCGGGATGTGGAGCTGGCTGCCGCTGGGCAAGCGGGTGCTGGACAACGTGGCGCGGATCGTCCGCGAGGAGATGGACGCCATCGGCGGCCAGGAGGTGCTGCTGCCCGCGCTGCTGCCCCGGGAGGCGTACGAGGCCACCGGCCGCGCCGAGGAGTACGGCGACCTGCTGTTCCGGCTCACCGACCGCAAGGGCACCGCCTACGTGCTCGGGCCCACCCACGAGGAGATCTTCACCCAGCTGGTGAAGGACCAGGTCTCCTCGTACAAGGACCTGCCGGTGATCCTGTACCAGATCCAGACGAAGTACCGCGACGAGGCCAGGCCCCGCTCCGGGGTGCTGCGCGGGCGCGAGTTCCAGATGAAGGACGCGTACTCCTTCGACACCGGCGAGGAGGGGCTCGCCGAGGCGTACCGGCTGCACCGCGAGGCGTACGAGCGGATCTTCCGCCGGCTCGGCCTGGACTACCGGATCGTGTCCGCGGTGTCCGGTGCGATGGGCGGCTCGGCCTCCGAGGAGTTCCTGGCGCCCGCCGCCGCGGGCGAGGACACCTTCGCGGACTGCCCCGCGTGCGACTACGCCGCCAACACCGAGGCGGTCACCTTCACCGCGGCCGTGCCCGCCGCCGTCGACCCCGGGCCCGTCGAGGAGCTGGACACCCCCGACACGCCCACCATCGAGACGCTCGCCGCGCACCTGGCCGTACCCCCGTGGGCCACCCTGAAGAACCTGCTGGTCACCGTGGACGGCGAGATCACCGCGGTCGGCGTGCCCGGCGACCGCGAGGTGGACCTCGGCAAGCTCGCGGAGCACCTGGCGCCCGCGGAGGTCGCGCTGGTGACCGCGGAGGACTTCGCCGCACGCCCCGACCTCGTCCGCGGCTACGTCGGCCCCCAGGGCCTGCGCATCCCGTACCTGGCCGACCCCCGCGTCGCCCCCGGCACCGCCTGGATCACCGGCGCCAACAAGCCCGGCCGGCACGCCGCGAACGTGGTGTGCGGCCGCGACTTCCAGGTCGACCGCTACCTCGACGTGGTCACCGTGCAGGACGGCGACCCCTGCCCCCGCTGCGGCACCGGCCTGACCCTGGGACGGGCCATCGAGATCGGCCACATCTTCCAGCTCGGCCGCAAGTACACCGACACCTTCCAGGTCGACGTCCTCGGCCGGGACGGCAAGCCGGTCCGCGTCACCATGGGCTCGTACGGCATCGGCATCTCCCGCGCGGTGGCCGCGCTGGCCGAGCAGACCGCCGACGCGCAGGGGCTGTGCTGGCCCCGCGAGGTCGCGCCCGCCGACGTCCACATCGTCGCCGCGGGCAAGGCCGCGCAGACCGAACTCGCCGCGCTGGCCGCCGACGCCCTGCACGTCGCGGGACTGCGGGTGCTGCTGGACGACCGCGCCGGGGTCTCACCGGGCGCCAAGTTCGCCGACGCCGACCTGCTGGGCGTGCCGACCGTCCTCATCGCCGGGCGCCGCGCGGCACAGGGCTACGTCGAGGTGAAGGACCGCCGCACCGGGGAACGCCGCGAGCTGCAACTGGCCGAGGCGCTCAAGCTGCTCACCGCCTGACGAGCCGTCACGTCCCGTCACGTCACGTCCCGGTCCATCCGTCACGTCCCGGTCCATCCGTCACGTCCCGGTCCCGCGCGGCAACTCGGGCAGGGCCGGGGACCGTGGCCCCCGCCCTGCCGGGCTCACAGCCAGCCGGCGAACTCCAGCAGCAGCTCGCCGGGTTCGCGGTCACCGACCGAGAGGGACCACACTCCGGCCTCCACCGACCGGAACAGCGCCCAGCCGCGCAGCCGTTCGGCGTCCACGTCCAGGGCCGACGCCAGCTTGGTGATCCGCCGCCTGGCCGCGGACCGCGAACCCGGCTGCGCGGCCAGCGTGGACAGCCGGTCCCGCGCCAGCCACGCCAGGTCGTACGCCCGCTCGCCGACCAGCGGCTTGGGGTCGATGGCCAGCCACGCCATCCGCTCGCCGGCCAGCACGTTGCCGTGGTGGTAGTCGCCGTGCAGCAGGAACTCCTCGGGCGCGCTCGCGAGCAGCTCGTCGCGCAGCGCCAGGGCCTCGTCGATCAGCGGCCGGGCGTCCTCCGCCCAGTCCCGGTCCCGCCGCTCGCGCAGCGTCCCGGCCAGGTGGTCCGTGTACTCCGCCACCGACGTGAAGGGGTGCCCGGCGGCCGGCGGCACCCACAGCCGCTGCAGCACCGCCTCGGCCTCCAGCATCGCCCGCGCCTCGGCCAGCGAGCGCAGCGAGACGTCGGCCTGAAGGCGCTCCAGCAGCAGCGCGCCGCGCTCGGCGTCCGCCTGCAGCAGCCGCACCGCACCCCGCCCGTCCCAGTGCGCGAGGGCCGCGTGCTCCTGGGACGTCTCCCGGTTGACCATGCCGACCTTGAGCACCGCGGGCGACCCGTCCTCGGCCCTGACCAGGACGATCATGCTGATCTGGCCGCCCGCCGCGAACACCCGCTCGGGCGTCAGCCGCCAGCGCTCCAGATACCCGGCGACCTGCTCGGGGAGCTGCGCGAGCCACTGCCGGCCCGCCTCGCCCTCCCAGGCCGCGACGGTACGGGCCAGCCGCTCCGGCGGTGCCAGATCCACGCGTCCCGGCCGGCCGTCGTCCGCCACTGCACCCATCGCGCTGCGTTCCCTCCGTGTCCGTGCGGTCGGCGGTGGGATGCCCGGCCGGGCTCAGCCGCGCTCCGCCAACCCCGGGAAGGCTACGCTGTCGCCGCTCCAGCGCACGGCGCGCACCGCCGCCTGGCGCAGCGCGGCCGCCGCGTCCCCCCGCACGTCCCCGGTCGCGGCCCGCACCAGATCGCCGTACGCGCCCGCGAGCCGCTCCTCCAGATACGCCGCCAGCCGCACGGCCGCGGCCGGGTCCGGCACCGGGAACGGCAGCCGGTAGCCGGCCGCGGCGGCCACCGGCGTGCCGCCGAGATCCGCGACCGTGCGGGCCAGGGCGTCGCGGGCCGCGCGGTGCGCGTCGTACGCCTGCCGCACCTCGGCCTGGCGGCCCGCGGACGCCCGCGCGCCGACCACGCCGTAGCCGTAGACCGCGGCGTGCTCCGCGGCCAGTGCCGCCTGCGCGGCGGCCAGGACCGGCCCCGCGGCCGGACGGGGACCGCTGCTGCTCCCCGGGGCAGGGCTGCCCGCCGGACGCCCGCCGCCCGTCGGGCTCGGGCTGCTGGTACCGCTCATGCCGTGTGCGCTCCCGGGGTCAGCAGGACGACGTGGGCGGCGCCGGCGGCGGCCACCGACGCCATCAGCCGGGCCAGCTCACCCGGCACGGTCAGCAGGGCCGCGGCCCTGCGGTCGGCCAGCGCGCGCTCCGCCGCGGCGAGCGCCGCCAGCGCCGCGGACGGGGACTGGGCGGTGGGTGCGGTGGGTGACGCCGTGGCTGCCCCGGAACGCGGGGCGCGCGAGGCCGGCGGTGCGGTGGACGGCTGCCCGGAGGCGCCGCGTGAGGAGGGCGCGGAAGGCGTCGCCGAGCCTGCGGGCGCCGGCGGTTTCCCACCGAACGCCGAGACGTGCAGGGCCACTTGGGTTCGCAGCGGGGTCAGCCGCCCGGAGAGTTGGGGGTGCGCGGCGAGCGCCGCGTCGTACTGCCCGAGCAGCGTCAGGCTGTCGCGCGCCGCCCGCGCCCGTTCCACCGCTCCGGGCGCCGGCGCCTTGCCCCGGCCGTCGCCGTCCCGCGAGCCGCCCGAGCACCCGGCCACGGCCCCGACGGCCGCCACACCCACCACACTTCGCCTGCTCAGGCGTGCCACCCGCGGGATCATGCCCGGATTCTACGGTGGGATGGACCGTTCTCTTCCCCCGGTCGCGCCCCTCCGTCCGGCCCGTTTCCGGACCCCTGCGTTTCCATGGCCGCCGGGCGAAACGGAGCAGCGAACTCAGGTAGCCTTGTCCGTACACGCGACCTTCCATGACAACAGCAGACGCGGCCGAGGAGTCACCCGGATGAGCACCACCCAGAGCGAGAGGCTGCGCGCGCTGCTCGAGCCGCTCGTCGAGAAGGCGGGCCTGGAACTGGAGGAGATCACGGTCTCCGCGGCCGGACGGCGGCGCCAGCTGCTGGTGGTGATCGACTCCGACGAGGGCGTGGACCTGGACGCGATGGCCGAGGTCAGCCGGCAGGTCTCCACCGCGCTCGACGCGTCCGACGTCATGGGCGAGCAGGAGTACCTGCTCGAGGTCAGCTCGCCCGGCACCGACCGCCCGCTCACCGAGCCGCGACACTTCCGGCGTAACGCGGGCCGGCTCGTCAAGCTGCAGCTCAAGGAGCGCGGAGAGCTGATCGCGCGGATCATGACGGTGGACGACACCGGTCTGGACCTGGAGGTGCCCGGCGTCAAGGGCCGCAAGCCCAAGCCGGACCGCGTGGAGTTCGCGGACATCGCCCGGGCCCGGGTCGAGGTCGAGTTCAGCCGGAAGGCGGACGGCGAGGCGCAGGCCGACGGCGACGCCGAGGAGAGCATCGACGAGAGCACTGAGGAGGCGTAGCCGTGGACATCGACATGAAGGCCCTGCGGGGCTTGGTGACGGAACGGCAGATCTCGTTCGACCTGCTCGTCGAGGCCATCGAGTCGGCCCTCCTCATCGCCTACCACCGCGAGCCCGGCAGCCACCGCAGGGCGCGTGTGGAGCTGGACCGGCACACCGGCCACGTCACCGTGTGGGCCACCGAGGAGCCCGAGGAGGCGGGGGAGGGCGCCGAGCCGCGCGAGTTCGACGACACCCCGTCCGGCTTCGGCCGGATCGCCGCGTCCACCGCCAAGCAGGTGATCCTGCAGCGGCTGCGCGACGCCGAGGACGACGTGACGTTCGGCGAGTACGCGGGCCGCGAGGGCGACATCGTCACCGGAGTGGTCCAGCAGGGCAAGGACCCCAAGAACGTGCTGGTCGACATCGGCAAGCTGGAGGCCATCCTGCCGGTGCAGGAGCAGGTGCCGGGCGAGGACTACGGCCACGGCACCCGGCTGCGCTCCTACGTCGTGCGGGTCGCCAAGGGCGTGCGCGGCCCGTCGGTGACCCTCTCGCGCACCCACCCGAACCTGGTGAAGAAGCTCTTCGCCCTGGAGGTCCCGGAGATCGCCGACGGCTCGGTGGTCATCGAGGCCATCGCCCGCGAGGCCGGCCACCGCACCAAGATCGCGGTCCGCTCGAACCGCTCGGGCCTCAACGCCAAGGGCGCCTGCATCGGCCCGATGGGCGCCCGGGTGCGGGCCGTCATGGCCGAGCTGAACGGCGAGAAGATCGACATCGTCGACTGGTCCGACGACCCGGCGGAGATGGTCGCGAACGCGCTGTCGCCGGCCCGGGTGTCCAAGGTCGAGGTGGTCGACTTCGCGGCCCGCTCGGCCCGGGTCACCGTCCCCGACTACCAGCTGTCGCTGGCGATCGGCAAGGAAGGGCAGAACGCCCGGCTGGCGGCCCGGCTCACCGGCTGGCGGATCGACATCCGTCCCGACACGGAGCAGCCGCAGGACTGAATCCGGCCAACCGCCGGGCAGATGGCAGACGAACAACCGTGCGCTGACCCACTCGAAGGAGTGAGGTCGGTGCGGGGAGGTAGACTGAAGGGTGTCTGGTCGGACGCTGAACCCAGCATGCCCGGAGCGCACGTGCGTCGGGTGCCGGAAGCGAGCGGCCAAGAGCGATCTGCTGCGTGTGGCGGCGGTCGGGGATGCGTGCGTTCCCGATCATCGCGGTACGCTGCCCGGTCGGGGTGCTTATCTGCATCCCGCCCTTGCCTGTCTTGACCTGGCGGTCCGCCGCCGGGCGTTCGCCCGGGCCTTCAGAGGACCGGTGGCGCCCGACACCGCGGTGTTGAGCCGGTATGTCGAGCAGGCAGCCCCGTAGGAAGAAGAAGTACGGCACGGGCAACACCGTGCGGTCAGGTACCTCGCGAGATGGAAGTAGGTCGAGATTGCGATGAGCACTCGATGAGTACGCGATGAGTACGCCCATGAAGTAGCGACGGTCCGGCGGACGACCACCCCGGACCTAGAAGGAGCGAAGTGGCTAAGGTCCGGGTATACGAACTCGCCAAGGAGATGGGAGTCGAGAGCAAGGTCGTCATGGCCAAGCTCCAGGAACTCGGCGAATTCGTCCGTTCGGCGTCCTCGACGATCGAGGCGCCGGTTGTTCGCAAACTGACCGACGCTTTCCAGGGATCCGGTGGCCCCGCCGCCGGCAAGTCCGCTGCCAAGCCGTCCGCGCCGCGCAAGGCGGCGCCCTCGAAGCCGGCCCCGACCCCGGGTGCGCCGGCTCGTCCTGCTGCCCAGGCGCCGAAGCCGGGCGGCCCCACCACCCCCGCGGCTCCGGCCGCCCCGAGCACCGGCTCCGCGCCGGCGCCCGGCCCGCGCCCCGGCCCCAAGCCGGCCGCGCCCAAGCCCGCGCCGTCGGCCCCCGTGCCGGCTGCCGAGTTCCAGGCGCCGTCCACCCCGGCGGCGGCCCCCAGCCCGCGTCCCGGTGCCACCCCCGGCCCGCGCCCGGCCCGTCCGGCCGGTCCCGGCCAGGGCCAGCAGCGCGGCGAGGGCGGCGCGCCCCGTCCCGGCGGTCGCCCGTCCGGCCAGGGTGCCCCGCGTCCGGGCGGTGCCGCGCGTCCCGCCGGCCCGCGTCCCGGTAACAACCCGTTCACCTCGTCCGGCTCCACCGGCATGCCGCGCCCGGGTGGCGCTCCGCGTCCCGGCGGCGGCCAGGGCGGTGCCCCGCGTCCCGCCGGTCCCGGCGGCGGCGGTCCGCGCCCCGGCGGCGCCCCCCGTCCGGGTGCGCCCGGCGGCCAGGGCGGTCCGGGTGCCGGTCGTCCGTCCCCCGGCGGCATGCCCCGTCCGCAGTCCTCGGGCCCGCGCCCGAACCCCGGCATGATGCCGCAGCGTCCGTCCTCCACCGGTGGCCCCGGCGGCCGTCCGGGTGGTCCCGGCGGGCGTCCGGGTGGTCCCGGCGGCCGTTCCGGCGGTCCCGGCGGGCGTCCGGGCGGCGGCGGCTTCGCCGGCCGTCCCGCGGGTCCCGGCGGCGGCGGTCGTCCCGGTGGCGGCGGCTTCGGCGGTCGTCCCGGCGGTGGCGGCGCCCCCGGCGGCGGTGGCGGCTTCGGTCCGCGCCCCGGCGGCTTCGGCGGCCGTCCCGGCGGCCCGGGCGGTCGTGGCGGCACGCAGGGCGCGTTCGGTCGCGGCCCGGGCGGACGTCCGGCGCGCGGTCGCAAGAGCAAGCGTCAGCGGCGCCAGGAGTACGAGGCCATGCAGGCCCCGTCCGTGGGCGGCGTGCTGCTGCCCCGCGGCAACGGCCAGACCGTGCGCCTGTCGCGCGGTGCCTCCCTCACCGACTTCGCCGAGAAGATCAACGCCAACCCGGCGTCGCTCGTCCAGGTGATGCTCAACCTCGGTGAGATGGTCACGGCCACCCAGTCGGTGTCTGACTCCACCCTGGAGCTGCTCGCCGGCGAGATGAACTACGTGCTGGAGATCGTCAGCCCGGAGGAGGAGGACCGCGAGCTGCTCGAGTCCTTCGACATCGAGTTCGGCGAGGACGAGGGCGGCGAAGAGGCCCTCGTCTCCCGGCCCCCGGTGGTCACCGTCATGGGTCACGTCGACCACGGCAAGACCCGCCTGCTCGACGCGATCCGCAAGACCAACGTGGTCGCGGGCGAGGCCGGCGGCATCACCCAGCACATCGGTGCGTACCAGGTCACGACCGAGGTCAACGACGAAGAGCGCAAGATCACCTTCATCGACACCCCGGGTCACGAGGCGTTCACCGCCATGCGTGCCCGCGGTGCGAAGTCGACCGACATCGCGATCCTGGTCGTCGCGGCCAACGACGGCGTGATGCCGCAGACGGTCGAGGCGCTGAACCACGCCAAGGCGGCCGACGTGCCGATCGTCGTCGCGGTCAACAAGATCGACGTCGAGGGTGCCGACCCGACCAAGGTGCGCGGCCAGCTCACCGAGTACGGGCTGGTGGCCGAGGAGTACGGCGGCGACACCATGTTCGTCGACATCTCCGCGAAGCAGGGCCTGCACATCGACAGCCTGCTGGAGGCCGTGGTCCTCACCGCCGACGCCTCGCTCGACCTCCGGGCCAACCCGGAGCAGGACGCGCAGGGCATCGCGATCGAGGCGCACCTGGACAAGGGCCGCGGCGCGACCGCGACCGTCCTGGTGCAGCGCGGCACGCTGCGGGTCGGCGAGACCATGGTCGTCGGCGACGCCTACGGCCGTGTCCGCGCCATGCTCGACGACGCCGGCAACACCGTCGACGAGGCGGGCCCCTCGACGCCGGTCCAGGTCCTCGGCCTGACCAACGTCCCGGGCGCCGGCGACAGCTTCATCGTCGTCGACGAGGACCGCACGGCACGCCAGATCGCCGAGAAGCGGGCCGCCCGTGAGCGCAACGCCGCGTTCGCCCGCAAGGGCCGCAGGTTCTCGCTGGAGAACCTGGACGAGGCGCTCAAGGCCGGTGAGGTGCAGGAACTCAACCTCATCATCAAGGGCGACGCGTCCGGTTCCGTCGAGGCCCTGGAGTCCTCGCTCATGCAGCTCGACGTCGGCGAGGAGGTCGACATCCGCGTGCTGCACCGCGGCGTGGGTGCGGTCACCGAGTCGGACATCGACCTGGCGACCGGCTCCGACGCCATCGTGATCGGCTTCAACGTGCGCGCCGCCGGGCGTGCCACCCAGATGGCCGAGCGCGAAGGCGTGGACGTCCGCTACTACTCGGTGATCTACCAGGCCATCGAGGAGATCGAGGCAGCGCTCAAGGGCATGCTCAAGCCCGAGTACGAGGAGGTGGAGCTCGGCACCGCCGAGATCCGCGAGGTGTTCCGCTCCTCCAAGCTCGGCAACATCGCCGGTGTGCTGGTGCGCTCCGGCGAGGTGCGGCGCAACACCAAGGCCCGCCTGCTCCGCGACGGCAAGGTCATCGCGGAGAACCTCACCATCGAGGGCCTGCGCCGCTTCAAGGACGATGTCACCGAGATCCGCGAGGGTTACGAGGGCGGTATCAACCTCGGCAACTACAACGACATCAAGATCGACGATGTCATCGCGACCTACGAGATGCGGGAGAAGCCGCGCGGCTGATCCGGCACGTCGTACAGGCGTGACACACCGGTCCGGGGCCGGTCGGCGGGCGAAATCCCGTCGATCGGCCCCGGCCGTCGCCTGTACCTTCGGAGGCATGTACGTAGGTGCTCTGAGCTTCGACCTGCTGATGGGCGACGTACGGTCGCTGAAGGAGAAGAGGTCCGTCGTCCGCCCGATCGTCGCCGAACTGCACCGCAAGTTCGGGGTGAGCGTGGCGGAGACCGGCG
>WRCZ01000133.1 GCA_009783685.1 Actinomycetes bacterium | reverse complement strand
CCGACCGCCGCGGTGGCCGCGACGGCGGACTCCGACGGCGTGACACCGCCGAGTTCGAGGGCCGAGCACAGTTCGACCCGGTCGGCCCCCCCGTCCCTGGCCACCCGGGCGCCGGCCGCGCCGGTCACCGCGATCTCCAGGGCGAGCCGCGTGCGGGCAGCGGCCGGGGCTGCGGCCGCGCCGGCCGGCGAGACCGCGTCCCGCCGGCCGTCCGCTACGTCCCGCGAGAGCGCCTCCGCGCCCCCCGGCCGCCCCCGCCCGGTGCCGCCGCTCACTCGTCGTCCCCGGTCAGCGCCTCGTTCGAGGGCGCGATGAGGCGCGCGGCGAGGTTCGGGTCGGCCATGTCGGCGTCGAAGGGGAACATCGGGCGGCGGATGCGGTGGTGGCCCAGCCGCACCAGGTCCTGGTCGACACCGCCGGGGGTGAGCGCCATCTTCCAGTCCGCGGCCATCGCGTAGAGCTCGGGCTCCAGGTAGCCGATCTTGACCAGGACGACGTCCGCCTCGCGCGGCGCGAGGTTCAGGTCGGTGAAGTCGTGCTCGTGGTGGTACGGCTTGCGCAGCGCGGTGATGATGACGTGGACGCTGCCGACGCGCAGCACGACCTCGGTCTCGGCGTCCCGGTCGCCGTGGCGGACGGCGTGCACCACACCGGTCATGGTCAGCGGGCCGGCGTGCCGGTCGTCGACCTCGGCGCCCGCGGTGACGGTGACGGTCGCCCCGACGCCGGCCTCGGCCGCGGTCCGCACGGCCGAAGGGCCGGGCACGGACGCGTAGATGACGGTCGGTCCGTCCGCGGTGCGGAACTCCGGCCGGGCGAGCACCTGCGTGAGTCCCCACGTCACGTCGCCGGCCCCGCCGGCGGTGGGGTTGTCGCCGGTGTCGCTGATGAAGTACGGGCGGGCGGCCGACGCCAGCGCCTCGTCCAGGCATTCCTCCAGCGTGCCGGTGGGGGCGACGAACGCGAAGTCCCGCCGGGAGTCCCAGAATCCGCGGGCCAGCCGCTCGGCGCCCTGGGCGACGGCGCCGGCGTCGGTGCCGGTGACGACCACGGTCGCCCGGTTGCGCGGCTCGTCGGCCCAGGCGTAGCCGACCCAGATCGCGGCGTCGATCACGCCGTCCAGCGCCTCCACCTCGGCGACGGCCGCGTAGACGCTCCTGGCGGGCTCGATCCGGGTGGAGGTCTGCTCGCCGGCCAGCAGCACCGGCACCGGCACCCACGCCTTGACCGGCCGCGGCGCGCCCGAGGCCAGCAGGTTCACCAGGTTGAGCGCGGCGCGCTCCTTGGTCTCCATGTGGTCCTCGTGCGGCGCCATCCGGTAGCAGGTGATGAGGTCGCTGCCGTGCACGAGGTCGCGGGAGACGTTGCCGTGCAGGTCCATGGAGGTCGACACGATCACGTCGGGGCCGACGGTCTCGCGGATCCGCCGCAGCAGCACGGCCTCCGCGTCGTCCAGGCCCTCGACGGTCATGGCGCCGTGGATGTCGTACCAGAGGCCGTCGAGGCGGGGCAGGGCGGCGAGCCGGTCGATCAGCTCGTCGGCCAGCTCGGCGAACGCCTCGGCGGTGACCATGCCGCCCGGCAGCGACTTGCCGACGAGCGCGCCGTGCCAGTCCGCGGCCTCGCGCAGCGGCGCGCCCTTGTCGAGGAACGGGTACCGGGCCAGCACCTCGTCGCCGCGCGACGGGTGGAAGGCCGGGGCCTGCGTGCGGGCGGGCGAGAACGTCGACGACTCGATGCCGAGGCCGGCGACGGCGATCACCGGGCGGGCGAGGGGAGTGCGGGATTGCGACATGGCTCCTCCAACAAGGGGTCAGGTGGGGCGGGTGGCGGACCCGCGGAACGGTCAGGCGCCGCCGGAGGCCGCACCGCGCCGGGCGGCCGGTCCCGCGGAGGGCAGCGGCACGGCGCCCGCCGCGGGGTCGGCCGCGTCGTGCAGGGCCCGGGCCATGGCGCGTTCGAGCGCGAACAGCCCGGCTCCGAAGAGTCCGGCGTCGGCGCCGAGGCTGGCCCGTTCGATGGTCAGGTGCTCGGTGACGAGGGGGTGGCAGCTCTCGTAGAGCTGGCTGCGGACCGCGGCCACGAAGGGCTCCAGCGTCGACAGCATGCCCCCGAGGTACACGGCGTCGGGGTTGAAGAAGTTGATGTTCGCCGCGAGGACCGTCCCCAGGTGGCTGCCGGCCTGCCGGACGGCCCGGGTGGCCAGCGGATCGCCGTCGGAGACCAGCCGGATCACGTCGCCCAGCTCCTCCACCGGCACGCCGTCGGCCCGCAGGTGGCGGACCAGCGAGGCGCCGGAGGCGACGGTCTCCAGGCAGCCGGTGTTGCCGCAGGAGCAGGGGGTGTCGCCGGCCGCGGCGATCCTGACGTGCGTGATGTCGCCGGCCGCGCCGGTGGCACCGCGGTAGAGCTTGCCGTCGGCGATGATCCCGGTGCCGATCGCGGACCCGATCTTCACCATGATCGACTGCCGGCGCTCGGCCGGCTGGACGGCGTGCTCGCCGACCGCCATGCAGTTGGCGTCGTTGTCGACGGCGGCCGGCACCCCGAACCGCTCGCGCAGCCAGCCGGCGACCGGGAACCGGTGCCAGCCGGGCATCCGGGACGGCAGGGTGACCGCGCCGGCCTGCACGTCGACCGGGCCGGGCAGCGAGCACCCGACACCGCGCAGCAGGTCCCGGCCGTGGCGTTCGGCCAGCTCCTCCAGCGTCCGGGCGAGCCGCGGCAGTGCTTCCTCCGGGCCCTCGGCGATGACCAGGGGCACGGTGGTGACATCGGTCAGCTCGCCGCCGGGCAGCACGACGCCGATCCGGGCGTGCTTGCTGCCGAGGTCGGCGGCGACGGCGAACTCGTTGCGCGCGCCGATCCGCAGCACCTTGCGCGGGCGGCCGCCGGTGGACGCTCTCGTGCCCTGCTCGGTGACCAGGCCCCGCTCGACCAGCTGGCCGACGGTGAGCGAGATCGTCGAGGGCGAGGCACCCAGCATCTCGGCGAGTTCGGTGCGTGTGGTCCCCTGCCCGGAGGCGATGAGTGCCAGCACGCGCTCGGCGAGTGACGCCGGGCCTTTGGCGCCGTTCCGCTGCGCAGAACTTACGTCGGGCATGGGCGGACTTACTTCCGAAAGAACGGGTGGACGGCGCTGACACTACGCCCGGCAATGCGCGATGAGGAAGTGGCGCACACCACATTCCCGTTCGCCATCGTGCCGTAAATCCGGGCAATCCCCGTGGTTTCAGGGCGGTTTCGGATCCGGGCCGGACTTTCTGCATTCTCGCAGAAACATAGTTGTTATCGGCCAAGGTTTGTTTTTTCCGAGCCGGACACCTTTGACTGTCGGCACGCACCGCGACGCCCCCCAGTGTTCACCGGGTCCCAGCGATCACCGCGGTCGTCCATCCCGAGGAGAATCCATGTTCCCTGTCCGTACGGCGGAACGCCGCCGCTGGGTCCTGGCCGCAGGAGCCGCCCTCACCGCGGGTGCCCTGCTCACGGCCTGCAACGGAGCCGGCGGCTCGGCCTCGGCCTCGCACGATTCGATCAACTACGCGCTGCCGGCGAACTTCACCCCGAACTGGATCCTGCCGATCGGGACGCCCGCGCACCTGAACACCAACAACGTGTCCATCGCGGCATCGTTGTGGGAGCCACTCATCGCGTACGACGGTTCCACCGGAACGATGGGCTGGAACAAGGCGGCGTCGATAGCCTCCGCGGCCGACTTCGCCGCCGACGGCAAGAGCGTCACGATCACCCTCGGAAAGCGGAACTGGAGCGACGGAAAGCCGATCACCTCGCGCGACGTCCAGTTCTGGTTCAACCTGATCAAGGCGAACAAGGCCCAATGGGCCGGCTACAGCGAGGGCAAGGCGCCCGACAACTGGACGTCCTTCAAGGTGACCGACGACCAGCACTTCACCATCACCTTCGACCGCGCCTACAACCCGCAGTGGATGCTGGCCAACCAGCTCAGCCTGATCACCCCGCTGCCGCAGCACCTGTGGGACAAGGAGAGCGGCTCGGCCGCCGTGTCCGACGCGGACTCCACGCCCGCCGGCGCCCAGAAGGTGTGGACGTACCTCAACACGGCCGCCAAGAGCATCGCCAACTACGCGAGCGACCCGCTGTGGAAGACCGTCAGCGGCCCCTACACCGTCAAGTCGTTCTCGACCGCGGGCAAGGTCGTGCTCTCCGCCAACTCCGCCTACGACGGTGGCGAGAAGGCGCACATCAAGACGGTGAACCTGCTGCCGTTCACCACGACCGACGCCGAGGAGAACGCGCTGCGCGCCGGCCAGGTCGACTACGGCTACATCAACTCCACCGACCTGGACCAGAAGTCGTCGTTCACCGGGCAGGGCTACACCGTCAAGCCGTGGACCGGCTGGGCGATCACCTACATGCCCTACAACTTCAACAACCCGTCCATGGGCGCGGTGTTCAAGCAGCTCTACGCCCGGCAGGCCGTGCAGGAGTCGATCGACCAGGACAGCCTGGTCAAGGTGATCTACAACGGCACCGCGGTGCCCGGCTACGGCCCGATCCCGACCGCGCAGGCCTCCGACTTCGTCTCCCAGGTGCAGAAGTCCAACCCGTACCCGTTCTCCACCAGCAACGCCAGGGCGCTGCTCACCGGACACGGCTGGACCGACCAGGGCGGCACCATGGTCTGCACCCAGCCCGGCACGGGCGCCGCGCAGTGCGGTGCGGGCGTGGCCAAGGGCACCAAGTTCGAGATGCAGGTGCTCTCGCAGTCCGGCTCCACCGTCACGGACAACATGATGAGCGCCATCCAGTCCCAGCTGGGCAAGAGCGGCATCAAGTTCTCCATCAAGACCGCCCCGGTCAACTCGGTGCTGTCGCAGACCCCGCAGTGCACCTCGGACCAGTCCATCTGCAAGTGGCAGCTGTCCTACTTCGGCACCGCCGGCAGCTGGTACTTCCCGGCCTTCCCGACCGGTGACTCGCTCTTCCAGTCCAAGGGCGGCTCGAACTTCGGCAACTACGCCAACCCGGACGTCGACAAGCTGATCAACGACACGACCACCTCCTCGTCCACGGAGGCCGTGCAGAAGTACAGCGAGGCGCTCGCCAAGGACCTGCCGGTGGTGTGGCTGCCCGAGCCGGACTACCAGATCTCGGTGATCAGGAACGGCCTGGGCGGCTTCTCCCAGGACTCGCTCGCCAACTTCCACCCCGCCCAGTGGCAGTGGACCGGTAAGTGAGCCCGGCCCGGGGAGCCGTGCGGCACGCACCGATCCGAACCGACTGATCCGAACCGTTCGGAAAGCAGATGAACACCTTCCTGTACCTGACCAGGCGCGTCCTGCAGGCGATCGCGGTGATCCTCATCGTGACCGTGGCGACGTTCTGCCTGCTGCACGCGCTCCCCGGGGGTCCCGCTCGCGGGATCCTCGGGCCCCAGGCCACGGCCCAGCAGATCGCGCAGTTCAACCACGAGCAGCGCCTCGACCAGCCGCTGCCGGTGCAGTACTTCGCCTACCTCGGGCGGCTGCTGCACGGCAACCTCGGGACCTCCTACACGCTCAACGAGCCGGTCTCGCAGCTCATCACGGAGCGGCTGCCGAAGACGCTGGTGCTCACCGTGCTGTCCGCGGCGGTCGGCCTGCTGCTCGCCATCCCGCTCGGGATGTGGCAGGCCGTCCGGCGCAACAAGCCGGTCGACTACATCATCACCACCCTGAGCTTCGTCGCCTACTCCACCCCGGTGTACTTCCTCGGCCTGATGCTGGTGCTGGTCTTCAGCCACATCCTGCCGTGGTTCCCGGCGCAGGCACCCCAGGGCGACACCCTCGGCCAGGTCTTCGCCGACCCCGCGGCCCTGGTGCTGCCGGTCGTCGCGGGCGCCGCGTCCGTCGTCGCCGTCTTCAGCCGCTACATGCGCGGCGCGACCCTGGAGAACCTGTCGGAGGACTACGTCAGGACCGCCCGCGCCGGCGGTTCGCGGCGCGCGGCGATCCTGCGCCGGCACGTGTTCCGCAACTCCCTCACCCCCGTCGTGGCGATGCTCGGCTACTACGTGCCGGTCCTGTTCGGCGGCGCCCTCGTGGTCGAGCAGCTCTTCAACTACCCCGGCATGGGGCTGCTGTTCTGGACCGCCGCGCAGTCCTCCGACTACCCGGTGCTGCTCGGCTGCGTCCTGGTGATCTCGGTCGCCACCGTGATCGGCACGCTCGCCGCGGACGTCATCCAGCGGTTCATCGACCCCCGAGTGAAGGAGGACCGCGCATGAGCGCCGTCGTCCAGCCCGGTCAGCTCCCCGGCGGTCCCGGACCGTCGGCCGGCGCGGGCACCGAAGGCCCCGGCCTGTCCGGACTGCGCCTGGCGGTGCGGCGGTTCCGCCGCAACCGGCTCGCGGTCATCGGCCTCGCCGTCGTCGTCCTCTTCTTCCTCTTCTGCTTCGTCGGCCCGCTGCTGTACTCCACCGACCAGACGCACACCGCGCTGAACCACGCGAACCTGGGCCCCAGCGGCGCCCACCTGCTCGGCACCGACGCCGTCGGCCACGACGAACTCGGCCGGCTGATGTACGGCGGCAAGGTCTCGCTCGTCGTGGGCCTGGCCGCGGGCGTCCTGGCGACCGTGATCGGCACCCTGTGGGGCGCCGCGGCGGGCTACGCCGGCGGCTGGATCGACGCGGTCATGATGCGCGTCGTCGACGCCGGCATCGCCATCCCCGCGCTGTTCATCCTGCTGGTCATCTCGGCCATCACCACCCCGGGCGTCGGCGGACTGATCCTCATCCTCGGCCTGGTGTCGTGGCTGGTCCCCTCCCGCCTGGTACGCGCCGAGACGCTGACCCTGAAGAACCGCGACTACGTGCACACCCTGCGGGCCATCGGCGGCACCCACACCCGGGCGATCGGCCGGCACATCCTGCCCAACTCGGTGTCCACGGTGGTGGTCGCGGCGACCTTCCAGGTGGCCGACGCCATCCTGCTCGTCGCCTACGTCTCCTACCTCGGGCTCGGCCTCCAGCCGCCCAAGACCGACTGGGGCGGCATGCTCTCGGCCGGCCTCAGCGCCACCTACTCGGGGCGCTGGTGGCTGATCGTGCCGCCCGGCCTCGCCGTCATCCTCGTCGTCTGCGCGTTCAACGCCATCGGCGACGGGCTCCGTGACGCATTCGACGTGAGGGGACGCGGATGACCGCCACCGACCGCAGCACCACCGCAGCCGCCGGCAGCACCGAACCCGTCCTCCGGCTGGAGGACCTGGGCGTGACGTTCTCCTCGGAGACCGGCGACGTGCCGGCCGTCCAGGGCGTGTCCCTGTACGTCCGGCCGGGCGAGACGCTCGCCCTCGTCGGCGAGTCCGGATCCGGCAAGTCCACCGTCGCCCTGGCGTCGATCGGCCTGCTCCCGGAGAACGCCCGCGCCACCGGCAGCGCGCTGCTCGGCAGCACCGACGTCGTCGCCTCCTCCGAGCGCGACCTCGCGGCCCTGCGCGGCCGTACCGTCTCCATGGTCTTCCAGGAGCCGGCGACCGCCCTGGACCCGCTCACCAGGATCGGCGCGCAGATCGCCGAAGTGGTGCGCAACCACCGCCGGATCGCGGCGAAGGAGGCCGACGCGCTCGCCGTCGACCTGCTGCGCCGCGTCGGCATCCCGGACCCCGAACGGCGCGCCCGCGCCTTCCCGTTCGAGCTGTCCGGCGGCCAGCGCCAGCGCGTCGTGATCGCGATGGCCATCGCCAACGACCCGGGGCTGCTCATCGCCGACGAGCCGACCACCGCACTGGACGTCACCGTGCAGGCCGAGATCCTCGACCTGCTGCGCCGGCTCGCCGTCGAGTCGGGCACCGGCGTCCTGCTCGTCACCCACAACATGGGCGTCGTCGCCGACTTCGCCGACCGCGTCGCGGTGATGCTCCAGGGCCGGATCGTCGAGACCGGTCCGGTCGAGGACGTCCTGCTGCGGCCGGAGCACGAGTACACCAAGCGGCTGCTGGCCGCGGTGCCGCGCTTGGCCGTGGCCGAGGCCGGGCAGGGGACGGCCGCGGAGTCGGGGCCGGAGTCCGAGGCCGGCGCGTCCGCCGCCGACGTGCCGCGGCCCCGCTACGGGACCCGCGCCAAGACCGCCAGGCCGGCGGGCGATCCCGCCGAGGGCGAGCGGGTGGTCGACCTGAAGGACGTGTCCGTCGTGTACGGCCGCCGCACCAACGCGGTACGCGCCCTGGACGGCGTGTCCCTGCACGTCCGGCCCGGCGAGACGGTCGGGCTGGTGGGCGAGTCGGGATCCGGCAAGTCCACCGCGGCCCGGGTCGCGCTCGGCCTCATCCGGCCCACCTCGGGATCGGTCACCCTCTTCGGCTCCGACCTGCGCCGCACCCGGGCCCGCGCCCGGCGCTCGCTGCGCTCCGGCATCGGCGTCGTCCTCCAGGACCCGGTCGCCTCGCTCGACGCGCGGATGACGGTGCAGGAGTGCATCGCCGAGCCGCTGCGGGTGCACCGGCGCGGGATGTCCGCGAAGGAGCGGCAGGACCGGGTCGCCGAACTCCTCGAACGGGTGCGGCTGCCGCGGGCGTTCGCCCAGCGCGCCCCGCGCGAGCTGTCCGGTGGCCAGCGCCAGCGGGTCAGCCTCGCCAGGGCCCTGGCCCTCGCGCCGAGGCTGCTGGTCGCCGACGAGCCGACGAGCGCGCTCGACGTCAGCGTGCAGGAGGCGGTGCTGGAGGTGATCACCGAGCTTCAGGAGGAACTCGGCTTCGCCTGCCTGTTCGTCTCCCACGACCTCGCCGTCGTGCAGCACTTCGCCGAGCGCGTCGTCGTGATGCGCGCCGGCCGGATCGAGGAGCAGGGCGGCACCATGGCCACGCTCCTGCACCCCGGCACCGAGTACACCCGGCGCCTGCTGGCCGCCGTCCCCGTGCCGGACCCGGTGCTCCAGCGGCAGCGGCGGGCGGCCAGACACGCCGCGGCCGCGACGGCCGCCGGGACCGCGGGGCCCGCCGCGGGCGGAGCGGGGGCGACGGCGTGACCTCGACGCTCGAACCGTCCGGGGCCGCTCCCGCCCCGGACGGGCAGGCCGGCACGTCCGGCGCGGCCGGCTCACCCGGGTCCGGCGGCCCGAACGGCGGCCCACCCGGGCCCGGTTCCACCCGCCCGACCGGTTCCGTCCGCCCGACCGGCTCCGACGGCTCCACCAACTCCACGGGTGCCCCGCATGCCACGGGCTTCACCGGCTCGCCCGGTCCCGCCGGTGCGGCCGTCCCCGACACGGCGACCGGCTCGGGGCCGGCCGTCCTGGCCGGCGTGGACATCGGCGGCACCACCACCCAGGTGGTGCTCTGCTCCACCGGCCTCGACGTCCTGGACCGCGTCGAACTGCCCACCCCCGCCGCCGAGGGCGGCCGGGCGATGATCGGCACCGTGCTCGACGGGCTGCGGCTGCTGCTCGGCCGCCACCCGGCCCGGCTGGCCGGCGTCGGCGTCGGCGCGGCCGGAGTGGTCGACGCCGGGACCGGCCGGATCCTGGTGGCGAGCGACTCGTTCACCGACTGGGCCGGATTCGCGGTGACCGCCACCCTCGAAGCCAGCCTCGGCGTGCCCGCCTTCCTGGACAACGACGTCAACGCCTTCCTGCGCGGCGAGGTCGCCAAGGGCGCCGTCGCGGGGGAGCGGCACGTCCTCGGGATGACCCTCGGCACCGGCGTCGGGGGAGCCCTGTGGATGGACGGGGCCCTCCACGACGGGCCGCACGGCGCCGCCGGCGAGATCGGCCACATCCCCGGCTTCGGTGACATCCCCTGCACCTGCGGAGGCCGCGGCCACCTCGAAACCCTCGCCGCGGGACGGTCGTTGGCCGCCCGCTACGCCGAGCGCACCGGCCGCAGCACGGACGCCCGCGGCGTCGCGCAGGCGGCCCAGGACGGCGACCCCGAGGCGCTCGCGGTCTTCACCGCGGCCGGCGCGGGGATCGCCCGCGCCCTGCTCATCACCGCGGGCCTGGTCGACGTCACCACCGTCGTCATCGGCGGCGGGGTCAGCCGGGCCTGGTCGCTGCTGGAGCCGGCCGTGCAGGCGGCCCTGGCCGCGGAGCCGCCGGTGAGCGGCCAGCCGATCCGGCTCGTCCCGTCGCTGCTGGGCAGCGACGCGGTCGCCGTCGGCGCGGCCTCCCGCGCCCGCAGCGCCCTCACCGCCGCCACCGCCGGTCTCGGCTGACGGCAGCACAGGTCTCGGCGGACGGCGCCGGGCTCGGCTGACGGCGCCCGCGCGGGTCACGACAGGAAACGGCGGGGCCCCGGACTCGGAAGTCCGGGGCCCCGCCTTTTCGTCACTTCTTCTCGAACGGCCCCGGGACCGGGAAGTACGCCTCCAGGAACGGGGTGATCAGGTCCTTCTGCTCGCCGACGTCCTGGCCGGTGGACACCGTGTCGTTGACGCAGAACACCGTCTTGTCCCGGGAGGCCAGCAGCCGGCCCAGGCGCACCTCGGTCCACGGGTGGGACAGGTCGATGTAGACGTAGGGCAGCTCGCCCGGGATCGCCCGCCGGGTGGTGAACGCGTAGTAGTGGTGCAGCGACGACGCGACGGAGATGTCCTCCATGCTGCGGAACCGGCTGGCCTCGGTGCGCCGGTACTCCGCGGCGAACGTGCTCTCGATCTCGTCCAGCACGCTGCGGCGCAACGCGTGCGGCATGTGCTTCATCTTCTGCACGATGACGCCGCCGTGGCGGTCCTCGATCAGCCGGCGGTTGTTCTTGCCGGCCGCGGCGACCGGCGGGTCCTCCGGCGACTTGGCGCCCAGCGGCACCAGGGCCGGCGACGGGAAGAACTTCGTGGTGCCGTTGGACAGGAAGAAGTCCTGCGGGACCGTCTCGCTGCCGAGCATCACGTCGTCGTTGAAGTACAGGAAGTGCTCGGACAGGCCCTCGATGTGGTGCAACTGGCTCTCGATGGCGTGCGAGTTGAACGTCGGCAGGCTGTCGGCCGACCGGAAGATCTCCCGGTGGCTGATGACCCGGACCCCGGGCACCGAGGTGTCCAGCCACTCCGGCACCTGGTCGTCGGTGACGATGTAGACGTTGCGGACCCAGGGCGCGTACATGTGCAACGACCGCAGCGAGTAGCGCAGTTCGTCCCGGCTGAGGTAGCGGGCGGCGTTCGCCGACTCCTCGTGGTAGACGGTGCCGGCGTGCTTCGCGCGCCGTTCCAGCCACGCCGGGTCCGCGCCGTCGACCCAGGTGTAGACGACGTCGACCGGGAAGCGGACCTGGTCCACCGGTCGGATGGCGAAGTGCTCGCGGGTCGGCACCTCGACGACCTCCAGGGCCGTGTCGTCGGCGGGCGCGAGGTCGGTGAGGTACGACTCGGCGACCTCGACCGGCCGGGAGTCCGCCGGTATCTCCACGGTGAACCGGCCGGGCCGCGGCGCGACCAGCCGGCCGTCCTCCTTGGTCCAGAACTCCACGTCGCAGCCGTAGCGGGTGCCCAGCCCCAACCGCCCGGTCTCGTCGGTGCGGTACCAGGTCATGCGCAGCACGTCGGCGCTCGCCATCCGCCGCCAGGTCGAGGGCTCGAAGCCGGGCCAGGACTCCTCGGGCACCGGGCGGTTCCCCTTGACCGGCGTCACATAGCCGGGCTCCTGCCCGCACAGCGCCTCCAGCGTCGCGAGCACCTGGGCCCGGTCCTCGGCGCGGACGGCGACGGCGGCGGCGGTGTCGGACCGGCCGCGCACGCAGAAGTGCTCCAGGCCGGCGGCCGCCAGGGCGTCGAGCACCGCCCGCAGGTTGGCCCGCCGGGCGGTCAGCGGGGTCGCGTCCGGAAGGACCAGGGCGACCTTGGGTTCCTTGCCGGCGGCCAGCACGGTCCGTCCCGGCTGGTCGACGATGGCGTTGAGGCGCTTGCCCAGGCGCTGCGCGCGAGCGCGCTCCGCGGCGTCGGAGGCCCCGGCGATCCGCATCTT
>WRCZ01000132.1 GCA_009783685.1 Actinomycetes bacterium | reverse complement strand
GCCATCGGTATCCCGCCGGGCACAGGGCTCACCGGTGCGGCCACAGGCGCCGCAACGGGCGTCCCTGGCGCGGGATTCGGCGCCTGGGGCCCGGCACCGGGCGCTCCCGGCGCGGAAGCCGGCACCTGAGGCGCCACAGCAGGCCCACCCGGACCAGGCATCGGCACCTGAGGCGGCGCGCCTGGCGCCCCCGGCGCGGAAGCCGGCACCTGTGGGGGCGCAACAGGCCCACCCGGAATGGCAGTCGGCGCCTGAGGCGGCGCGACAGGCCCGCTCGGACTGGGCATCGCCGCCTGGGGCCCGGCACCAGGCGCTCCCGGCGCAGAAGCCGGCACCTGGGCGGGCACAACAGGCCCACCCGGAACGGCAGTCGGCACCTGAGGCCCGACACCAGGTGCTCCCGGCGCGGAAGCCAGCACCTGAGGCGCCGCAGCAGGCCCACCCGGACCAGGCATCGGCGTCTGAGGCGCCGCAACAGGGCCGCCTGCGGGTGGTGTCGGGGGGGTTGCGGGGTGGGGTGGGGCTGGGGCGGGCATCGCGGGGACGATGGCGGCGAGCAGGGCGGGTGGCAGCCAGGTGTCGGGGCGGGGGCCGGCGGGGACGGCCTGCGTGCACATGGCGGTGACCTGGGCGAGCGAGGGACGCAGGCCCGGCTCCTTGATCAGGCAGCGGGTGACGATCTCCCTCAGTTCGCCGGGGAGTTCGTTGAGGTCGGGCTCGTCCTGCTGGATGCGCGCCGGGGCGTCGAAGGGCGGGCGCCCGATGGACGCGTAGGCCGCGATCTGGCCGAGGGCGAAGACGTCGGTGGCCGGCACGGCCGGCTTGCCCGCGGCCTGTTCCGGCGCGAGGAAGGCCGGCCCGGTGCCCTCGGCCGTCCCGTCCGCGGCCGGGGCGGCGACCGCGGCCAGCCCGTAGCCGGTGACCTTCGGCCCGTCCGCGGCGAGCAGCACATGAGCCGGGCGCAGGTCGCCGTGGACGACGCCGGCGTGGTGCAGCGCCTGGAGCGTCTCGGCGAGCCCGGCCACCAGCCGCAGCACGACCCGGGTGGGCAGCGGGCCCGTCCCGTCCACCGCGCGGTCCAGCGGCAGCGCGGGCACGAACGCGGTGGCGATCCAGAACCGGCCGCCCTCCTGGCCGCTGCCGAGCACCGGCACCGCGCCCGGCGCCTGCACCCGCCCGGCGTCCTGGGCGTCGTGGTGGAACCGGGCGGCGAAGCCGTCACGGGCGGCGAGTTCGGGGTGGACGACGGTGAGCGCCACCGGCTGCCCACCGGGCGCGTGCGCGAAGTAGACCCGGCCGAGCGCGCTCGTGCCGAGCCGGGCGCTGATCCGGTGCCCGGAGACGGACGCCGGGTCGTCGCCGGTCGTCGGCTCGAACGCCGGCCCCTGGATGTCGGGGCCGCTGTGCGAAGCGCCCATCAGTCCCCGTTCCTCCCCAGTGCTCACCGCACAGGCGCCGCACCTCGCGCGACACGGCCTGACGATACCGGAACACGCCGCGCGGCCTGCGCCCTGTTCCGCCGCGGCGCCGCGCGCGGTATCCAGGAGGGATGGACGCAAAAGGCGAGGTGGCCGGACTGCTGCTGGCAGCCGGTGGGGGGCGGCGGCTGGGGGGCAGGCCGAAGGCGCTGCTGCCGTACGGGGAGCGGCCGCTGGTGGAGCACGCGGTGGCGGTGCTGCGCGAGGGCGGCTGCGGCGCGGTGCACGTGGTGCTGGGGGCGGCCGCGGCCGAGGTGCGCGAGCGGGCCGATCTGACCGGCTGCGTGGTGGTGGAGAACCCGCACTGGGCGGAGGGCATGGGCTCCTCGCTGCGGGCCGGGCTGGCCTCGCTGGCAGCCGCCCGGGACCGGCCGTCCGCGACGGTGATCGGACTGGTGGACCAGCCGGGGGTGACCGGGGCGGCGGTGGCGCGGGTGATCGACGCGGCGCGGCAGGGGGACGACCTGGTGTCGGGCCTGGTGTCGGCGATGTACGAGGGGCGGCGCGGCCATCCGGTGCTGATCGGCGCCAGCCGCTGGGCCGGGGTGGCGATGAGCGCGGGCGAGGACCGGGGGGCGCGTACGTACCTGCGGGAGCACGCGGAGCAGACCGTGCTGGTGGAGTGCGGTGACATCAGCGATCACGCGGACATCGACACCCCGGCGGACCTGCGGCTTCTCGCCGAGGCTGCACAGCGTGCCACAAAACGTTGAACTTCCGCACTGCGAAACCTATGCTCCACCTTGCAGAAAGCAGCCATCGCACGGACCGGTCCGGCACCGCGTGCCACACCCCTTGCGGTACCGGGCCGGGCACCCCTCTGGAGGAGTGACACCATGTCCGCAAGCAGCTCGTCCCCGGCGGTCGTCAGCCCGGCCGCAGGCCCGGTTCCCCGCGGGGAGGAGGTGCTGACCCCGCAGGCGCTGGCCTTCCTCGGCGACCTGCACCGGCGGTTCGCCCCGCGCCGGGCCGAGCTGCTGGAGCGGCGCGCGCTGCGACGTGCCGAGATCGCCCGCACCGCCACCCTCGACTTCCTGCCCGAGACCGCGCACGTGCGGGACGGCGACTGGCAGGTCGCCCCGGCCCCGGCGGCGCTGCAGGACCGCCGGGTCGAGATCACCGGGCCGACGGACCGGAAGATGACGATCAACGCGCTCAACTCCGGGGCGCGGATCTGGCTGGCTGACTTCGAGGACGCCTCCGCGCCCACCTGGGAGAACGTCGTCGGCGGCCAGCTGAACCTGATCGACGCCTACGAGCGGCGGATCGACTTCACCTCGCCCGAGGGCAAGACGTACGCCCTCAAGGACGCGGACGAGCTGGCGACCGTGGTGATGCGCCCTCGGGGCTGGCACCTGAACGAGCGGCACCTGACGGTCGACGGCGAGCAGATCCCCGGCGGCCTGGTCGACTTCGGTCTCTACTTCTTCCACAACGCGCAGCGCCTGCTCGACCTCGGCAAGGGCCCGTACTTCTACCTGCCCAAGACCGAGTCGCACCTCGAAGCGCGGCTGTGGAACGACGTGTTCGTCTTCGCCCAGGACCGGCTCGGCATCCCGCAGGGCACCGTGCGGGCCACCGTGCTGATCGAGACGATCACCGCCGCGTACGAGATGGAGGAGATCCTCTACGAACTGCGCGACCACGCCTCGGGGTTGAACGCCGGCCGCTGGGACTACCTGTTCTCCATCGTGAAGAACTTCCGCGACGGCGGCCCGCGTTTCGTGCTGCCGGACCGCAACGCGGTGACGATGACCGCGCCGTTCATGCGCGCGTACACCGAACTGCTGGTGCGCACCTGCCACAAGCGCGGCGCCCACGCGATCGGCGGCATGGCGGCGTTCATCCCGTCGCGCCGCGACGCGGAGGTCAACCGGGTCGCGTTCGAGAAGGTCAAGGCCGACAAGGACCGGGAGGCCGGGGACGGCTTCGACGGCTCCTGGGTGGCCCACCCCGACCTGGTGCCGATCGCCCGCGCCTCGTTCGACGCGGTGCTCGGCGACCGCCCGCACCAGAAGGACCGGCTGCGCGAGGACGTGCACGTCACGGCCGAGCAGCTCATCGACATCGCGTCGCTCCAGGCCAAGCCGACGTTCGACGGCCTGCGCAACGCCGTCCAGGTCGGCATCCGCTACATCGAGGCGTGGCTGCGCGGCCTCGGCGCGGTGGCCATCTTCAACCTGATGGAGGACGCGGCGACCGCGGAGATCTCCCGGTCGCAGATCTGGCAGTGGACCAACGCCGGCGTGGTCTTCGACGACGTCGAGGGCACCGGCGAGGCGGGCAAGGCCACACCCGAACTGGTCCGCCAGGTCGCCGCCGACGAGCTCACCGCGATCCGCGACGAGGTCGGCGAGGACGCCTTCGCGACCGGCAAGTGGACCGAGGCGTACGAGCTGCTGCTGCGGACCGCGCTGGACACCGAGTACGTCGACTTCCTGACGCTGCCGGCGTACGAGCAGCTCCAGGGCTGAAACGGTAGAAACCGTTGGAACGGCTGAAACGGCTGAAACCGTTGAGGCACAGCCTCGGCGGGCGGATTCGGGCAGGGCTTAATCCTTTGCCGGTGGTCCGCCCGCCGATGATGCTGGCCGCATGCTCATCCGCGACGTGACCGAGGCCGACTGGCCGCTGATCTGGCCGTTCCTGCGCGACATCTGCCGGGCCGGCGAGACGTTCAGCTACCCCACCGACATCACCGAGGAGCAGGGCCGGGCGTTCTGGCTGCTGTCCGCGCCCGGCCGTACCGTCGTCGCCGTCGACGGGACGGGGACGGTGCTCGGCACGGCGAAGATGAACCCCAACCAGATGGGGAACGCCGCGCACGTCTCCAGCGCCAGCTTCATGGTCGACCCCGCCCACGCCGGCCGCGGCGTCGGCCGCGCCCTGTGCCGCGAGGCCCTGGACTGGGCCGCCCGCGAGGGCTACCGCGGCATGCAGTTCAACGCGGTCGTCGAGTCCAACGCCCCGGCCGTCGCCCTCTACACCTCGCTCGGCTTCCGTGTCCTGGGCACCGTCCCCGGCGGTTTCCGCCACCCCGCCCGAGGCTTCGTGGGCCTCCACATCATGTACCGGGAGCTGTGACGGCGCCGCGTCACGGCCCGTTCGGCGGCGTTCCGGGCGCCCTGCGCTGGAGGGCGAACTGGGCGACGCCGACCAGCAGCTTGGCCACCAGTCCCACCACGATCAGGCCGCCGATCATCTGGACCGTGACCAGGACCCGGGCGGTCTCCGTCTTCGCGGTGATGTCGCCGAAGCCGACGGTCGCGAACACGGTGACGGTGAAGTAGAGCGCGTCCGTGCGGGTCAGGGGCTGGGTGAAGGAGCCGGGTTGACCGGCCTCCAGCAGGAAGTACGTGCCGGCGAACATCAGCAGGAACATCGGGACCACAACGGTGAGCGCCTCGATCTGGCGCAGCCGCGGGTGGGGCGAGCGGACGATCGAGTAGACCTGCCAGGCGACGGCCGCCGCGAACACCAGGAAGCCGATCACGAACCAGCCGGCCTTGCCCACCTCCAGGGGATGGTCCAGCGGCAGCGCGTAGTACAGCACCAGCAGGACGACCGGGGCGACGGCCGCCCGCAACGCGGTACGCAGCAGCAGCCGGCGACGGCGGCGCGGCTCCATGTCCTCGTACGGGGGCGTGACGTCGGCGCTCATGGACAGCGACTCCTCCGTCCGGCGCGGGGTCGCCTCGGCGACGGCGTCATGCCCTCCGGGCGCCGCCGAGGGCCCCGCTGTCGCGCAGGGCGCCCAGCAGCCAGGCGTTCCCTTCCGGTTATACGGCCGCGTCGCGGCCACCGCCGCGACGGATGCGCCGTAGGGATGACGGGCGGCCCGCCTTCGGCCGCGCGCCGCGGGTCGCTTCGCCGCGGACGCCGCCGCGGTCGCAGAATGCGGGACCGAGCGGCATTCCCGGCGACCCAGGCGAGCGAGGGCGGTCATGGCCACTGCGAGCGGACCAGGAGCAGGATCCGCTCTCCTGCGGAAGGCGACCGGCTGGTCCGCCAAGGTGTTCGCCCTCGACCCGGCGGGGCTGAACTGGCCGCGGGGCGTCGCGGTCCTCGACGTCCTCCTCGTCCCGCTGGTCGTCTTCTGGTCCATCGGCTACGAGCAGTACCTGCTGAGCGCGCTGTTCGCGGTGCTCTTCGCGGTGCTGGCCGACCCGGGCGGCGGCTACGTCCACCGGGCGTCGCACATCGCGGCCTTCGGGCTGGCCGGCACGGCGATGACCGCGCTGGGGTTCGGCGTCGGACCGGACGCCTGGGGCTGGTCGGTGCTCGTGGCCTTCGTGATCACACTGGTGTCCGGCCTCATGATCGCGTTCGGCACGCGCCGGTTCGCCACCGCGCTGCTGCTGAACCTGTGGCTGGTCGTCGCCCTCGCGCTGGGATCCAACCTCTCCCGCCACACCCGCGTCACCAGCTACGTCTGGGCTCAGGTGGTGGCCTGGGCCTCGGGGACGGCCCTGTGGATCGTGGTGGCGTGCCTCGTATGGCTGGTCGCCGGACGCCGTGAACTGCCGCAGCCGATCGCGGAGCTGCCCGGCGACACCGCGCGCAGGAAGCTGACACCACCGCTGATCGCGTTCGCGGTGATCCGGGCCGTGGCCATCGGCGCCTGCGTGGCGCTCGGCTTCGGACTGGACCTGTCGCACGGCTACTGGATGCCGATCGCGGCGATGGTCGCGATGAAGCCCAGCCTGGAGCAGACGACCCTGGTGGCCTCGCAGCGCCTGTCCGGGGCGATCATCGGCGCGGTCGCGGCCGGGCTCCTGCTGCTCATTCCGACGAGCGAGCACGGACTCCGCCTGTTCGCGGTCACCCGCGGGCTCGAGGTCGTCGCGCTCGTGCTGTTCGTCCACGGGGTGGCCATCCGCTTCTGGAACTACGCGCTGTACTGCGCGGCCATCGCCGCCGGCGTGCTCATCCTGGTCGACCTCGCGCAGCCCTCGGACTACGCCGCCGAGGGCTACCGCGTCCTGTGGACCCTGTGCGGGGTGGGCATCGGCACCTTCGCCCTCCTGCTGGCCGGCCTCCTCGCCAAGCGCCGCTCCCAGGGACCGTCGCAGCCGGCCTGAGGACGTCCCGAGCGGTGGCCGCGCGACACGCCGGGCCGCCGCAATCCGGGCGACGGCCGTACCGGTGAGATCCCGGCGGCCCGGGAGGGGCCTCACCAGGGCTGTCTCCCTTCGGCTGCCGGGCATCCGGCTGACCCCGTAGGTGCGTGCGCGCCGTGACCGCCCGATCGTCGGAAGGGACCAGGGCCGTTCCTTTCTGCCGGACGGCTGTGCCACGAGCGGTATGGAGCTGCACTGTGCGAATCACCGGGTTGGGGCACGCGGGACTGTTCATCGAGACGGCCATGGGGTCGGTGCTGTGCGACCCCTGGGTCTCGCCGGCCTTCTTCGGGTCGTGGTTCCCGTTCCCGGACAACAGCGATCTGGACTGGGACGGTTACGGCCGTACGGCCGACTACCTGTACGTGTCCCACCTGCACCGAGACCACTTCGATCCGGCGATCCTGCGCCGCCACGTGCGTAAGGACGCCACCGTCCTGCTGCCCGACTACCCCACCGACGAGCTGGAGTGCGAGCTGCGGGCGCTGGGCTTCACCCGGTTCCTGCGCACCCGCAGCGGCGTGCCCTTCGAGCGGGACGGGCTGCGCATGATGGTCACCGCCCTGACCGGACCCGGCGACGGTCCGATCGGGGACTCGGCGCTGTCACTCGACGACGGCGAGACCGTCCTGCTCAACCAGAACGACGCGCATCCGCTGGACACCGCGGCCATTCTCGAATTCGGCGAGGTCCACGCGCACTTCACGCAGTTCTCCGGCGCCATCTGGTGGCCCATGGTCTACCGCCTCCCCCACGAGGCGAAGCAGAAGTTCGCCGAACGCAAGCGCACGGGACAGTTCGAGCGGGCGGTGCGCTACATCGACGCGCTCCAGGGCGCCAACGTCTTCCCCAACTCCGGCCCGCCGTGCTTCCTCGACGAGGAACTGCTCCACCTCAACGGCACCGGCCGGGACGCGGAGAGCATCTTCACCGACCAGCGGGAGTTCCTGGAGCAGCTCGCACAGGAGCGCCCGGACGTCCCGGCGCACATGTGGCTGCCGGGCAGTGTCGCGACGGTCAGCAAGAGCGACTGCGAGGTCGTCCACCGGTACGACCCGCTGGAGATCACCTACCTCTTCGACCACAAGCCCGAGTACCTGCGCGCCTACGCCCGCCGTCGGCAGCCGGAGCTGGCCGCCGAGCGGGCCGGGCGCGCCCCGGCCCTGTCCCCCGACGCGCTGCTGGCTGCCCTCAAGGAGTGGTGGGAGCCGCTGCTGGCGAGGGCGGACCGGATCTGCGAAGGCGTCGGCGGACCCCTGCGGCTCGACGTCGACGGCACCTCGATCGTCGTCGACTTCCCCGCCCGCCAGGTCCGCCTGTGGGACGGGGAACGCTGCCGCTTCACGATGTCCACGGCCGGGGACCTGGTGGCCACCAACATCGCGGCGCGGGAGAACGACTGGTCCAACAGCCTGTTCCTCTCGCTGCGCTTCAGCGCCGAACGCGTGGGCGCCTACAACGAGTTCGTCTACACGTTCTTCAAGTGCCTGTCCGAGGAACGCATCGACTACGTGGAGAACTACTACGCGTCCGCCGACGACGACGGCGAGGACGTCGTCATCGACGACTGGCAGGTGCAGCGCCGCTGCCCCCACCTCCGCGCCGACCTCGCCCATTTCGGGAGGATCGAGGACGACGTGCTCACGTGTGCCCTGCACGGCTGGACGTTCGACCTGTCCACCGGGCGGTGCCTCACCTCGGACCGGCACGACATCCGGGCCTCCCGGACCGAGCCGGCGCCCGAGCCCGAGCCCGGCCACCGCACGCGGGAGGCCGGGCTCGAAGAGGCGTTGACCGGCTGATCCGGCGCTCCGGGTCCCCCTTGCGAGGGCGACGCCGCCCCCGGGGGATCCGCGCGCGGATCCGTGCCGGGGGCGGCGGGCGCCGGGCCTGCGTCGGGCAGGACCGGCCACCGGACCCTGCTCCAGGGCAGGGGCCGGCCACCGGCCGGGGGCCGTCCCTCCCCGGCCGGTCGTGTGCGGTGCCGCGTAGGGGCGGCGGTCAGGCGAGTCCGGCGATCTCCGCGAGGCGCCGCGCCTCGGTGCGGGTCAGCCGGGCCAGCGCGTCCTCGTCGGCGCGCGCGAGCCGGCCGTCCTCGACCACCGGCCGGCCGTTGACCAGCGACAGGGTGACCGGGGCCGGTGCGCCGAGGACGAGCGCGGCGACCGGGTCGGCGATGGACGCGTGGGCGAGGGTGTCGACCTTCCACAGCACCAGGTCGGCGAGCTTGCCGGCTTCCAGCGAGCCGATCTCCGCGGCGCGGCCCAGCACTTGGGCGCCGCCGTAGGTGCCGAGCCGCAGCGCCTGGCGGGCGTTCAGCGCCTTCTCGCCGCCGCGGAGGCGGTTGATGAGCAGGGCGTTGCGCAACTCGGTGTGCAGCTCGCCGGATTCGTTGGAGGCGGTGCCGTCCACGCCCAGGCCGACCGGCACTCCGGAGGCCAGCATCTCCGGTACTCGCGCGATCCCCGCGGCCAGGCGGGCGTTGGACGACGGGCAGTGCGCGACGCCGGTGCCGGTGCGGGCGAAGGCCGCGATGTCGGAGTCGTTCATGTGGACGCAGTGCGCCATCCACACGTCGTCGCCGAGCCAGCCGGTGGACTCGAAGTAGTCGGTCGGGCCCCTGCCGAACAGCTCGTGGCAGAACTTCTCCTCCTCCACCGTCTCGCTGCCGTGGGTGTGCAGCCGCACGCCCTTGCGGCGCGCCAACGTGGCAGCCTCCCGCATCAGTTCGGTGGAGACCGAGAAGGGCGAGCAGGGCGCCGCGGCGATCCGCAGCATCGAGGCGAAGGAGGGGTCGTGGTGCGTGTCGATGGCCGCCTCGGTGGCCAGCAGCGCCTCCTCGGTGGTCTCCACGGCGAAGTCCGGCGGCAGCCCGCCGGAGGACTCGCCGCGGTCCATCGAGCCGCGGGCGGCGGTGAACCGCACGCCGAGTTCGGCCGCGGCACGGATCTCGGCGCCCAGCAGGTCGCCGGTGCCACGCGGGAAGACGTAGTGGTGGTCCATCGCGGTGGTCACGCCGCCGCGGGCCATCACGCCGAGCGAGCCGGCCGCCGCCGCGTACACCATCGGCTCGTCGATCCGCGCCCACGTCGGGTACAGCTCGACCAGCCAGTTGAACAGGTTGCTGTCCTGGGCCAGGCCGCGGGTGAGCCACTGGTAGAAGTGGTGGTGGGTGTTGACCAGGCCCGGGGTGACCAGGTGGCCGGTGCCGTCGATGCGGCGGGTGACGTCGTCGAGTCCGGCGGGCGCCGGGCCGGCGCCGACGGACTCGATGAGGTGGTCCGCGACGACCACGTGCCCGGTGGCGTACTCGGTGTCCGCGGCGTCGACCGTGGCGACGGCGGCGTTCTCGATGACGATGCGCTGGGTCATGTGCGTGTGCCTCTCGTCCGTCTGCGCGGTCAGTCGGTCACCGGGATGCGGGCGTCGGCGCCGTCGCGCAGCACCGTCCCCTCGATGAGGCCGTAGGGGCGGTCGGCGGCGTGGTAGACCTCGTTGTCGTTCTTCAGGCCGAACGGTTCCAGGTCCACCAGGAAGTGGTGCTTGTTCGGCAGCGACAGCCGCACCTCGTCGATGCCCGGGTGGTTCTCGATGACCCGCGTGCCCATCGCGAACAGGGTCTGCTGCAGGGACAGCGAGTAGGTGTCCGCGAAGGCCGCCAGCAGGTGGCCGCGGGCCTGCTCGTACGACTCCTCCCAGGCGGGCGGCTCGCCTTCGCCGGTCCAGGAGAACCGCCAGCGGGCGGTGACCTCGGTGGCGAGGATCCGGTCGTACGCCTCCTTCAGGGTCGTGTACGTGTCCTTGGCGTAGCCCCAGAACTCCGAGTCGGTGGAGTTCAGCACGACCAGGTCCTTGAGCCCGGAGACCACCTGGAAGCGCTCGCCGTCGTAGGCGACCTCGGTGGTGCGGGTCTCCTGGCCGCTGCGCGCGAAGGAGTGCCCGGTCCCGCCGATCCGCTGCCAGGCGTACTCCTCGATCCGTATGCGCGCCCGGTGGATCTGCTGCTGGCTGGTGACGAAGTGCCGGGCCAGGTGGATGCCGAACGCCTCGGCGGACTCGATGCCGTGCTCCCTGGCGAAGGCGAACACGGTGTTCTTGGTGGTGTCGGTCGGCAGCACGCTGGCGTTGGAGCCGGAGTAGTGCACCTCGTCCATCTCGCCGGACAGGGCGACGGAGACGTTGAGGTCCTTGATGCGGTGGGTGCGGCCCTCGCGGACGACCCGCACGACGCGGGTCTCCGCCTTGCCGTACTGGTTCTGGCCGAGCAGGGTGGTGCGGGCAGGGCGGGAATCGTCGGTCATCGGTGCTAGCTCCCTCGGTATACGGAGTAGCCGAACGGGTTGAGCAGCAGCGGCACGTGGTAGTGCTCGCCCGGCGCGACGGCGAAGACCACCGCCACCTCCGGGAAGAACACCGGGGCGCCGCCGTCCCTTGAGCGGGGGGCGTCCTGCTGGGCCTCGGCTTCATGGGTGGCGTCCCGGTGCGGGACGTCTCGACGGGTGGAGTCCTGAGGGGTGAAGTACGGCTCGACGGCGAAGTCCAGCCGGACGTGCGTGGTGCCTTCCGGCGGCGCGGGCAGGTCCTTGCAGCGGCCGTCGGTGTCGGTGGCCGACGCGCCGTGCGCGGTCCAGGGCGCGTCCGCCCCGGCGCGGACCGAGAGCGTCACGGCGACGCCCGCCGCGGGCCGTCCGCGGCTGGTGTCCAGGATGTGGGTGGACACGGAAGCCGTGCCCGCGGTCGGGTGCGCGGACGTCATGCGGGGTCCTCCTCGGTCGCCGCGAGCCGGGTGAGCCGGATACGGTTGATCTTTCCCAGCTCGGTGCGGACGATCTCGCGCTCGGTGTCCGGATCGTTGCCGATCCGCTCCTTGAGGGCGGCGAGCATCTGCGCGCCGGTGCGGCCGGTGGCGCAGATCAGGAAGACGTGCCCGTGGGCGTCCTGGTAGGCGAGGTTGAGCCGGAGCAGCTCCTCGCGCTCGGCGTCCGCCACGCCGCTCTGCTCGCGGGCGGAGGTCGGGTCGCCGGGCCTGGGGCGGCCGATCGGGGGGTGGCCGGCCATCGCCTCGGCGAGGTCGCCGGCGGTCAGCGCGGCGGTCGCCGCGTCGCTCACCGCGAGGAGGTCGTCGAGCCGGTCGTACGGCCGGCCGGCGGCCACCGCGGCGCCCCACGCCGTGCTGGCGCACACCTCGTGCAGCAGGGCGGCGGCGCCGGGGCCGGACGCGGCGTTGAGCCGGGACAGTCCCGGCGGTGCGCTGGAAGTCACACCCGCAACGTAGGAGCCGCCGGCGCGGAACGTCAACAGTTTGTTGAAAAAATGCCCCGGGCCG
>WRCZ01000131.1 GCA_009783685.1 Actinomycetes bacterium | reverse complement strand
GCCTGGGTTCCGCGGCGCCTGGGCGGCGGGGTGCCCGCACGCTGCCGGCGCCTGAGCGGCGGGCCACCCGCACCTTGCGCTGCCTGTGCGTTGGGCCCCGGGTCCTGCGGCGCCTTTGCGTCCGGGCACCTGTATGTCCGGGCGCCTGGGGCCTGCGGCGCCGCACCTTGCCGGCGCCTGAGCCGCGGGGTGCCGGTCGGGGAAGTGCGGGGTGGCCGGGTCAGCCGAGCGGCGAGGTCTCCGTCGCGGCGTCCGACCTGCGGTGCTCGACCGCGAGGTAGCCGACGGCCACCACGATGAGGGCGGCCAGCGCGAGCGACACCGGGCCGGTGCCCCAGCCCAGGCCGCCGCGGTGGGTCGGCACGCCCATCCAGTCGGCGAAGGACGCGCCCAGCGGCCGGGTCAGCACGTACGCCCACCAGAAGGCGGCCACCGCGTTGAGGCCCATCACCCGGGCGACCGCCGGGACCGCGATCGCCACGGTGAACAGCAGGCCGGAGGAGAAGTAGCCCAGGTGCAGGGTGCCCGCGGTCAGGTCGCCGCAGGCGGTGCCCAGCGCGAACGTGGTGAGCACGGTCGCCCAGTAGAAGCGCTCGCGGCGCTTGGTGGTGATGCTGTGGATCGACAGCGTGCCCTCACTGCGGTGCCAGGCGACCAGCACGACGGCCAGCAGCACGGCGAACGCCACCGTCGACACCGCGTAGGGCACGCCGGCGATGACGTGCACCACGTCGGCGGCCATCGTGCCGAACACGCTCACCATGACGACCGCGAACCAGTAGATCCACGGCGAGTAGCGCGGGGTCCTGAACTGCAGCAGCAGCGCGCCCACCAGGCCCAGCAGGCCGATCGCGCCGGCCACCGCCGGGTTGAGCGCGCGGCCGAGGAAGTCCGAGGTGGTCTCGCCCATGCCGGTGGTGAGCACCTTGGTCAGCCAGAACCAGGCGGTGATCTGCACCGGTACCTTGCCCCACGCCTGCGCCGGGGCGGCGGCCGGGGTGCGCCGATGGCGGGCCGGCCCCGGCGTGTCCGCGGCGACCGCGTTGCCGTAACCGGGCTGTCCTGACTGCTCCATGGGGCGACCCCCGCCTCTCCGGCGCAGGGTGCGCCACAGCTGATCGTCTACAGGACTGTAGACGATCAACCAGGGGGGTCAGCGCCGCAGCCGGGCGGCTTTACCGCTTCTATGCCGCGCCACTACGGAATCTGTGCCGAAGGCGCCGTGCCCGCCGCTACGCCTCGGGCCGGCCCATGGCGCGGAAGGTCCAGCCGGCCTTGCGCCACAGCTCCGGGTCCAGCGCGTTGCGCCCGTCGAGCACGATGCGCCGGCCGGTGACCTCCGCCAGCGCGGCCGGGTCCAGCTCGCGGAACTCCCGCCATTCGGTGAGGTGCAGCACCGCGTCCGCGCCGCGCACCGCGTCCAGCGCGGTGGGCGCGTAGCCGAGCGTCGGGAACAGCACCCGGGCGTTGTCCATGCCCTTGGGGTCGTAGACGGTGACCTGGCCGCCCTGCAGATGGATCTGCCCGGCGACGTTGAGGGCGGGGGAGTCCCGCACGTCGTCGGAGTCCGGCTTGAAGGTCGCGCCCAGCACCGCGATCCGGCGGCCCAGGAAACCGCCGCCGACCGCGTCCCTGGCCATGTCCACCATGTGCGTGCGGCGCCGCATGTTGACCGAGTCGACCTCGCGCAGGAACGTCAGCGCCTGGTCGGCGCCCAGCTCGCCGGCCCGCGCCATGAACGCCCGGATGTCCTTGGGCAGGCAGCCGCCGCCGAAGCCGATGCCGGCCCGCAGGAACTTGCGGCCGATCCGGTCGTCGTGGCCGATCGCCTCGGCCAGCTTGACGACGTCGCCGCTCGACGCCTCGCACACCTCGGCCATGGCGTTGATGAACGAGATCTTCGTGGCCAGGAAGGCGTTCGCGGCGGTCTTCACCAGCTCGGACGTCGGGTAGTCCGCCACCACGAAGGCGGTGCCCTCGGCGAGGGGCGTGGCGTACACCTCGCGCAGCACCTCCTCCGCGCGCCCGCCGGCCACCCCGACGACGATCCGGTCCGGGTGCAGCGTGTCCTGCACGGCGAAGCCCTCGCGCAGGAACTCCGGGTTCCAGGCCAGCTCCACGCCGTCGCCCGCCGGCGCCAGCTCCTGCAGGGTGCGCGCGAGCCGGGCGGCGCTGCCCACCGGCACCGTCGACTTGCCGACCACCAGCGCGGGCCGCCGCAGGTGCGGGGCCAGCATGGCGAAGGCGCCGTCCACGTAGCTCATGTCGCAGGCGTACTCGCCGTGCTTCTGCGGGGTGTTCACGCAGACGAAGTGGACGTCGCCGAACTCGGCCAGCTCCTCCCAGGAGTGGGTGAAGCGCAGCCGCCCGCTGGAGCCCTCGATCCCGGCGACGTGCCGGGCCAGCAGCTCCTCCAGGCCGGGTTCGAACATCGGCGTCCGTCCGGCCGCCAGCAGTTCGGTCTTCGAAGGGTCGATGTCGAGGCCGAGGACCTCGAACCCGAGCTCGGCCATGGCGGCGGCATGGGTGGCGCCGAGGTAGCCGAGTCCGATCACGGTGAGCTTCACAGACATGCGCCGAGCATAGTCGGCACCGGCTCGGCCAAATCAGGGGTGCGGCGGAAGGCGGAGGGCCACAATGCGTGCATAGGTCGCATGGGGGATCTACGGGGCGGGTCGGGTGGGGGTGCTCGGTATGGACGACGGCAGCGGTGACGGCGGCGGCAGAGACGCGGGGGCGGGCGGCGGCAGTGGCGGCGGGCCGGGCACGGCGGGGGAGGGAGCCGAGCGGGGCGAGGCGCTCGACACCCTGGTGCCGGGCGGCCTCGGACCGTCCGCCACGCAGGAGCCCGCGGACCGCCGGGAGCCCGGCGGGAAGCCCGCGGGCGCGGAGGATCCCGGCCTCCGGCCCGCGGACGGTCCGGGGGGCGGCCCGGCGGCCGAAGCCGGTACCGAGCCCCGCGCCGATCCTGAGGACGACACCGGGGACGACACCGAGGACGATCCGGGGGCCGATCCCGGGGCCGATCCGGCGTCCGACCCCGCGTCCCCCGACGCTCCGGACCGCAGGGCCAGGCGCCGGCGGCGGACCCGCCGCGTGCTGTACGCCGCCCTCGGGCTGCTGGTCACCGGCGTCCTGCTGATCGCCGGCACGCTCTACTGGGCGTACGAGCACTACACAGGCCGCGTCCAGCGCATCCCCAACGCGTTCCCGACGAACGTCCCGCGGTCCGCGCTGCCGCCGCCGTCGAAGGACGGCAGCGAGACCTTCCTGCTCGTCGGCGTCGACGCCCGCTCCGACCTGCCCACCACCGGCAAGGACGCCAAGGCGCCGGAGTGGAGGCCGGGGGCCCAGCGCAGCGACACGATGATGCTGGTCCACCTGCCGGCCGACCACAAGCACGCCTACGTGGTCTCGCTGCCGCGCGACTCGTGGGTGCCGATCCCGGGCCACGGCCAGGCCAAGCTCAACGCCGCCTTCTCCTGGGGCGGGCCCCCGCTGCTCATCGACACCGTGCAGCGGCTGACCAAGGTGAAGATCGACCACCTCGCCGTCATCGACTGGAGCGGCTTCAAGAACCTCACCAACGCCGTCGGCGGCGTCGACATCACGGTGGACAAGACCGTCAAGCGCTACAACGGCCCCGGCGGCTACTGGACCGCGGGCACGCACCACATGAACGGCGACGACGCGCTGGACTACGTGCGCGAGCGGTACGGCCTGCCGCGCGGCGACCTGGACCGCACCCACCGCCAGCAGAACTTCCTGCGCGCGGTGCTGTCGAAGATGCTCTCCGGCGGGACCTTCACCAACCCTCTGAAACTCAAGCACACCCTGGACCAGGTCACGTCCGTGGTCAGCGTCGACGACCGGCTCTCCGACGCCGGTCTGCGCACCCTGGTGTGGAACATGCGCAACCTGCGCTCCTCGGACATGGTGTTCATGAACGCGCCCGTCGGCGGCTTCGACACCATCCAGAAGCAGTCCGTGGTCCTCCTCGACCCCAACGGCACCTCCGCGCTGTGGGAGGCGCTGCGCAACGACACGATGGCCGACTACGTCGCCACCAACACCCTCGACAGGCTGGGCGACCGCGTGTCGTGAGATCAGCCGGGCCGACACGAAGGCGTCGATCCTGCTCTCCGGGGCGGCCGCCGCCCTCGCGGTCCTGGCCGTCTCCCCGCGGGCCCGTACCGGGAGCGGGCCGTGCACGGTCCTGGGCGCCCCGCTGTGGGCGGCGGGCGTCGTGCTGCCTGGCCCTGGCCGGGATCCTCGTCGGCGTGGGCCGGCTGTGAACTGCCGGGACGTAGGGGGGAGATGGGGTGCGGGCGCGCTCGGTACGTCTCAACTCTGTAATAAACCCCCGTGAGGTTGTGAACTTCTTGGGCACGTTTGCGCGGGTCCCGTGGCCGCGCGGGCGATTTGGTGCCAATTGACAAGGCCGCGCGACGACTTGTAGAGCTGAGGCACGTCATCACCAGCCGACGGGGGGCCGCACGGCTGCGCTGGATGGCAACCCCACAACGAGATCCGATCCCGTGAAGGGACAACGTGTCCACAAACCGCCGCACCGCAATAGCGGTGCGTTCCATCGGCGTTGCCTCCGCCGCAGCCGCGCTCGCACTGGGCGTCGCAGGCAACGCGTTCGCATGCTCCATCGGTGAGTTCACCCCGAGCGCCGGGTGTGACGACTCCGGCCACGGCTACATCCAGGTCGTGGACAAGGACTACTCGCAGACCCAGGTGAACATCACCGTCTCCACCGGTGGCCAGGACGTCGGCAGCAAGACCGCCGTCGTCGGCTCCAAGGAGGGCGTCACCGTGACGTTCCCGGTGGACTGGCAGCCGAGCACCACCTACACGGTCACCGTGGTGAAGACCAGCGGCGCCAAGGTCGGCTCGACGGACGTCACGACGCCGGACAAGGCGTGCTCGACGCCCACCACGCCGACCACCCCGCCGGCCTCGCCGTCGAGCCCGGCGACGCCGAGCGCGCCGGAGACCACCGCGCCGAGCGCGCCCGAGACCACCACGCCGAGCAGCACCACCTCCGCTCCGGCCGTCGCGGACACCAACGCGCCGTCCCCCGCGGCCGGCGGCAGCCAGAACCTGGCCGAGACCGGTGGCGGCAGCAACACGGGCCTGATCGCCGGTGTCGCGGCCGCTCTGGTGGCCGTCGGCGGTGGCGCGGTCTTCGCGCTGCGCCGCCGGAACCCCGCCGCGCGCCACTGACGCGGCACGACACGACGGCGGCCCGGCTCCCCGAGGGGGAACCGGGCCGCCGTGTGCCGGGGCCGGGTCAGTTCCCGGTCACCGTCACCTTCTGGTCGTTCTTCAGCTCGCCGAAGAGCTGGTTCGCCTTGGACATGTTCCACTTCACGGCGTCACCGTCGTTGGGGGTCATGTAGTTGGCGTTGGAGATCGGCACCGTGACGGAGTGGCCGCTGCCGCCCGTGATGCCCTTCATTGCCCAGAACATCGACGTCAGGTCCCACAGGCTCATCTTCTTGTCCACGATGAGCGTGTCCAGGCCGGACCCGATCACCGGGTACAGCTTGAACGGGTTGAGGATCGTGGACGGCGACGCGGCCGAGTGCGCCAGGGTCGACAGGAACTTCTGCTGGTTGCGCATGCGGCCGAGGTCCTGGTCGGCCTCCTGGTGCCGCTGCCGGACGAACGCCAGCGACTGCTGGCCGTTCATCTTCTGGCAGCCGGCCTTGAAGTCCGCGCCGGACGCCTTGTCGTGCACGGCCTTGTCCAGGCACATGTTCACGCCGCCGAGCGCGTTCACCAGGTTCACGAAGCCGGCGAAGCCGATCTCCGCGTAGTGGTCGATGTGGATGCCGGTGTTGTACTCGATGGTGCGGGTCAGCAGCTCCGGGCCGCCGTCGGCGTAGGCCCGGTTCAGCTTGTGGGTGGAGGCGCCGTACCGCTTGCCCGACTGCTGGCCGGTGAAGGCCGGGATCGTGACGTAGGAGTCACGCGGCAGGCTCATCATCGTGTTCCCGTTGCTGCCGGTGTGCAGGATCATCATCGAGTCCGTGCGCTGACCCTCGGCGGCACCGGTGTGCAGGTTCTTCTCGTCCTGCTTGGTCAGCCCCTCGCGGCTGTCCGACCCGACTATGAGATAGTTCGTGCCCTTGCCCGCCGGCGGCCGGTCCTCGACCTTGCTGAGGTCGACCTCGCGCCGCACCTTGGAGTCCGCCCAGAAGTAGGTGGACACGGACACGACGAGCAGCACCACGACCAGGCCCAGCGCGGTGTAGCCGATCTTCTTGCGGGTGCTCCAGCGCGGCCGCCCCGACGTGCCGCCGCGACCGCCCGTCGAGGGCGGCCCGTAGCCGCCGGAGGGGCCGTCGCCCGGCTGGGGGCGGCGGGCCTGCGGGACCCCGCCCGCGCCGGCGGCCCTGCGCGGCGACAGTTCGGGGGGCAGCGGCGGCTCGGAGAGCCGGCGCTGCTCGGTGTCATCGCTCCAACCGTTCATGTCGGCCAGTGTGCCCGCGTACGGCGGGTGACCAAGAATCTCCGGAGGTTCTGTAGCAGACCCGATGCATAGGACCACCGACCGCACCGGTTGTGTAACGGACATAAGGTGGATGCCGTGATCGACTCATCCGCCGTACCGGAGGGCATGCCGGACCCGCTGCCCACCCCGGCCGTCCCGGTGATCCCGGGCAAGCCGACGTCCGCCTCCCGCATCACGCTCTCCCACATCATGAGCGCCCACGACACCAACCTGCTGGGCACCGTGCACGGCGGCGTGGTGATGAAGCTCGTCGACGACGCGGCGGGCGCGGTCGCCGGCCGCCACTCGGAGGGTCCGGCCGTCACCGGCGCGATGGACGAGATGGCGTTCCTGGAGCCGGTCAGGGTCGGCGACCTGCTGCATGTGAAAGCGCAGGTCAACTGGACCGGCACCACGTCCATGGAGATCGGCGTGCGGGTCGTGGCCGAGCGCTGGAACGAGTCCGGGCCGGCCAAGCAGGTCGCCAGCGCCTACCTGGTGTTCGTCGCGGTCGACGCCGAGGGCCAGCCGCGCCGGGTGCCGGAGGTGATCCCGGAGACGGACCGGGACCGCCGGCGCTGGCAGGAGGCCCAGATCCGCCGCACGCACCGGCTCGCCCGGCGCCGCGCCATCGTCGAGCTGCGCCGCGAGCGGGCCGCCGAGGGCCTGGAGGACTGACCGGTCCGGCGCTCCGGCCCACCGGCGCCCGGGAGTTGACGAGGCCGGTCACCGGGCGCGCCCGGCCGTGTCAACTCCCGGCGACCGGCGGGGCGCCGCCGCTACGGGCAGACCTCCTGGTCGCCGGTGACGGCCGTGCCGGGGGGCTGCGGGCGGGCCTTCATCGCCACCGGGGCGACCTTGGTGAAGTCCGCGCCGACGGTGACCTTCATCACCGGCCCCTGACCGGGAGCCGGCTGGAGCTGCGCGCCGGGCAGCGCGGCGGCCAGGGTCCGCGCCGAGCGGTCCCAGCGCGGGTCGTACTGGATCACCGTGTGCGCGCTGCGCTGGTGCGCGGTGGTGGCCGTCCCCGGCGTCGCGAAGCCGGTCGCGTGCAGCGCCTGCTGGGTCGATCCGCCGAGCCCGTTCGTCGCGGTGCCGTTGGCGACCCGCACGCTGATCGTCGCCGGGTCGACGTCCACCGGGGCCGCGGCGGCACGGTGCGGCGCGCTGCTCCTGGGCGGCGGGGTGGTGAGCGGCTGGTCGGCGCGGATCGCCGCCCAGAGCTTGCCGGCCTTCGCGGCGTCCCACTTCACCGTGGAGCCGATGCCCGGCACGTTGTAGTTCATGACGCTCAGCGGCACCGACACGTACTCCGACGAGCTGGGCGAGAAGTCCTTCATGCTCTGCGCCAGCGAGATCAGGTCGGTCGCGCTCAGCCCCTGGTCGGCCCGGACCGAGCCCAGCACGGTGCTCGCGACCCGGCTGAGCTCCAGCGGGTTGCGCAGCACGGTCCCGCTGGTCATCTTGTGGATCACCTGGGCCAGGAAGCGCTGCTGGCGCTGCATGCGGCCCAGGTCCGAGGTGCCGTCGACGTGCCGGGAGCGCACGTACTGCAGGGCCTGGCCGCCGTCCAGCTTCGTGGTGCCGACCGGCAGGTTCAGGCCGGAGAACGAGTCCTTCAGCGGGACCGCGGTGCAGACCGGCACGCCGCCGATGACATCGACGGTCTTCATGAAGCTGGTGAAGTCGACCTCCAGGTAGTGGTCGATGTGCACCCCGGTCAGCTGCTCGACGGTCCGGACGGTGAGCTTCGGGCCGCCGAGCGCGTACGCCTGGTTGATCTTCGCCGCGTGCGTGCCGGTGACCGCGGTGGGCGTGGGGGCGGGCGGCTCCGGCGAGCCGCCCGGTGCGGCGGACGCGGAGCGTCCCGCCCGGGATCCCCCGGAGACCCGCAGGGTCGTGGCGTCCGGCAGCCGCACGTAGGTGTCGCGGGGGATGCTCACCACGGTCGCCCGCTGCCGGTCCTGCGACAGGTGCACCAGCATGATCGTGTCCGTGCAGTGGCACGGTGCGCCGCCCAGGTGGAACTGCTTCTTCTCCTGCGGGTCGATGCCGTCCCTGCCGTCGGTGCCGACCAGCAGGAAGTTGGTGCCCTTGGAGCCGCTGGGGCGGCCCTGCATGCCGCCGAAGGCGTCGACCCGGCCGATGGAACCGCTGATCCCGTCGACCAGGGCGTGCCCGAGCCCGCTGGCGGTGATCACCAGCACCGCCAGCCCGCCGGCGATCCGCAGGCCCCAGCGCACCGGGCGGCGGCGCTTCGGGGCCGGCCGCGGCGCGGGCCGCTGCGGTCCGCGGGGATCGGCCATCCGGCGGCGCCGCGGATCGGCCGGACGGCGGTCGCGGGGATCCGCCGTCCGGCGGGCACGCGGGTCGCCCGGCTGGCGGCTCCGGGAGTCGGCCGAGGGCCGTCCCCGCCCCTCGACCGCGGGCCCGCCGCGCCCCTGGGCCGGCTGCCGCCCGCGCCCGTCGGCGGGCGGGCGCTCCCGGCGCGGAGCGGGCGGACGGCCGCGGGAGTCGAGCGGCGGGGGGCGGCGCCGGGTGGGCGGCACGGGCAGGACCTCCGGGGAGGGGGCTCGGAACCCGTTCAGGCTAGGGACAAATAGGACTGTCGGTCTTGACCCCACGCGCTGGGGTCCCCCATAAGCGGTAACGTGTCGCTGATGAACGCCGCCACGAACCCCGCGCCCCCGGCCGTCTCCGTGATCATGCCGGTGCTCAACGAGGAGCGCCATCTGCGCAACTCGGTCCGGCACATCCTGGAGCAGGACCACCCGGGCGAGCTCGAAGTGGTCATCGCGCTGGGGCCGTCCACGGACCGCACCGACGCCATCGCGGCGGAACTGGTGGCCGAGGACCCGCGGGTGCACACCGTGCCCAACCCCACGGGCCGCACGCCGGCCGCGCTCAACGCGGCGATCAAGGCGTCCCGGCACCCCGTCGTCGTCCGCGTCGACGGCCACGGCATGCTCTCGCCGGACTACATCGCCACCGCGGTGCGGCTGCTCGACGAGACCGGCGCGGCCAACGTCGGCGGCATCATGCACGCCGAGGGCGAGAACGACTGGGAGCACGCGGTGGCCGCGGCGATGACCGCCAAGATCGGCGTGGGCAACGCGGCGTTCCACACCGGAGGCGCCGCCGCCCCGGCCGACACCGTCTACCTGGGCGTCTTCCGGCGCGAGGTGCTGGAGCAGCAGGGCGGCTACAACGAGGAGTTCATCCGCGCCCAGGACTGGGAGCTGAACTACCGCATCCGCGAAGCCGGCCACCTCATCTGGTTCTCGCCCGACCTGCGGGTCTCCTACCGGCCGCGGCCGAGCGTGCGCGCCCTCGCCAAGCAGTACAAGGACTACGGCCGCTGGCGCCGCGTCGTGACCCGCTACCACCGCGGCTCGGTCAACCTCCGCTACCTGGCCGCCCCGGTCGCGCTGCTGGCCAACGTGGCGGGCCTGGTGGTGGGCGTCGCGGTCACCCCGTGGGCCCTGCTGGTCCCCGCCGCCTACGTCGTGGGCATCACCGCCGGCTCCCTCCCGGCCGGCCGCGGCCTGCCGTTCGGCGCCCGGCTGCGTATCCCGCTCGCCCTGGCCACCATGCACATGTGCTGGGGCTACGGCTTCCTGACCAGCCCCCGCGCGCTGGCCCGCCGCGTGATCGCCAGCCGCCGCCCCGCGGTGACGGCCGAGCCCGCGCAGCAGGCCCCGCAGACGCAGCCCTCCGCCGGGACGACCGCGGACCGCTGAGCCCCGCCGGCCGCTGGGCCGTCTCCACCAAGGCGGCTCGGCGCGGGGGCCGGAGCACCGTCCGGACAGGAACGGCCCGCACCCCGGCTACGGGGGTGCGGGCCGTTGCGCCGCCGCGGTCAGAAGCGGTAGATCGGCAGGATCTCCATGCAGTTCTTCTCGGGGTCCTCGGAGCCGTTCATCACGTCGGAGTCGGTCGGCACAGAACCGGCGGTCGGCAGGGTCTTGGCGTAGTCGCTGCCGGTCTTCCAGTCCGCGCCGACGGTCAGGGTGATCGCCTGCACGCTGCCGGAGGCCTTGACGCTCTTGTCCGGGATGCCGAGGGCCTTCGCGACGGACACCGCGTCGGCCTTGCCCTGCGCGCCGCTGCTCGTCGGGTAGACGAGCGTGGTGGTCGGGCTGGCCGCCGGCGCCTGGACGGCGGACGCCTTCGTGAAGCCCTTGGTCACCAGCACCTGCGCGACGTCGCCGGCGCGGTGCTCGGTCGGGACGCCGCCCTCGGTGCCGGACGTGCCGTTGTAGACGCTGACCGGGATCGTCGCCGGGGCCGCGGCCGCCGGACCCGCCGGAGTGGTCGGCTTGGTCGACGAACCGGGCGTCTTCGCCTTGCCGTTGGCGTCCATCGGTATGTCGTTGCGCATCAGCGACCAGATGGTGGCGGCGTTCGGACCCGGCAGGTAGTGCGCCGCGGGGTTCTTGTAGTCCGCGATGTGCGGCATCGTCAGCATCGTCGTGCGGTTCGGCGGGATGCTCTTGAGCTGCATGCCCAGGTCGTAGAGCTTCTTGGGCGTGCCGATCTCCGAGGACACCTCGAAGGCCTCCATGGCCTTGGTGGCGATGTCGTTGAGCCGGCCCGGGTTGGAGAAGAGGTTCTGGCTGCGGAGGTTGCGCAGCAGCGAACTCATGTACATGTGCTGCGCCTTGGACCGCATGGCGTCGCTGCCGAAGGCGTGCCGGGTGCGCAGCCACTGGAGGGCCTGCTCGCCCTTGACGGTGTGCGTGCCCTTCGTCATGTGCAGGTGGGAGCCGCCGGGCTGGGCCTTGGTCGCGTGGTCGTCCACGTTCTCCCGCACGCAGACCTGCGCGCCGCCGAGCACGTCGGCCATCTTCACCACACCGGCGAAGTCGATCTTCAGCCAGTGGTCGATGTAGAGCCCGCCGGTCAGGTTCTGCACGGTGGCCAGGGTGCAGCCGGCGCCGCCGCGGGCCAGCGACGCGTTGATGATGTCGTTGGTGGCGGGGTATTCCTGGTGCGTCTTGGGGTCGGTGCACTTGGGTATGTCCACGCGGGTGTCGCGCGGGATGCTCACCATCGACATGTTGCTGCGGTCCGCCGACAGATGCGCGATCATGATCACGTCGGCCCGCTCGCCCACGCTGTCCGCGGCGCCGCCGAGCTTCTTGTCCGCCGGATCCGCCCGGGAGTCCGAGCCGAGTATGAGGATGTTCAGCGGGGTGTCGCCGTTGGCGTTGGCCTTCGACTTGACCGCGTGGGTGTCGCCGCTGACCCGCTGGCCCTTGCGGATCTTGCTCGCCAGGTACTCGTAGTAGCCGAACGCGGCGCCGGCGGATCCCAGGACCGCGACCGACGTGCCTATCGCCACCCACTTCAGGGCCTTGCGCTTGCGGCTCTTGGGCTTCCGGCGCCCGCGCGACCCCCCGCGCCGGTGGCCGGGGCTCAGCCCGTCGGGACCGTCCGGG